>JAYUCA010000483.1:0-17433 GCA_043740535.1 Rhodospirillales bacterium
GGGCACCACCACCTTGAATCGACTCGCCCGTTACCGTGTCAATAGGCTTTCTCGCAGCCCCGCTGGGATATCAGCTAAAGGTGGGTTGAGCAGTTACCAATCTCGAAGCCTGCTCGGCCGTCTTCCTGCCATGGAAATGAACGACGATCATATCCGGTACGTATTCGATCAAGACATTTTGAATGTAGGCTCGAAACACATAGTCCACATCTTCCCCGGCTGGTACTTCGTCCGTGCTGAAGCGCCAATCGAATGGCCCGAGCCGTTCGATCAGACTACGGCGCATGACCATGTTGGCGCCGGCGATGCTGTCAGCGACGTTGCCCGACCGGGCGGATTTGAGGCGCTTCTGCCACTGCATCGCCACGGGACTGGTTTTGATCGTGATCGGAAGGTCCGTCGTGTCGCCCAATTCCACGCGGCCCCCGCGCAAGGTCGGTCCGGTATCGCCGGCGTCATGACGGAGCGCGTCCAGCACATAAGCGGCATCCATCCGGCAGTCGTCATCGGTAAAAGCCAGCAACGTTCCGGATGAACCCCTCACGCCGCGGTTGCGTGCGTTGGCAAGTCCTGGACATGGCTCCCGGAGGAGTTTCACGGCGACCCTGCTTGCCTTTGCCCACTCGGATACAACCGTGAAGGTGTCGTCCTGCGACGCGTTGTCCACCACCACAATCTCTGCCTGAACCCCGTCCGCGTGCAAGATCGCAACCGAAATGCACTCGAGACAATCGATGATCATTCGGGACCGGTTATAAGTGCATACGATGATGGAGATCTGCATCGTCTTGCCCAGATGCTCCGAGGCTGGCCCGGCCACTGTGCTGGTCTGGGTGCGTTGGCTGATCGGGACTGGTATCCCAGCTGCCGAAGGTTGCGTTAAGCACTCGGTTCTGTCAACGAATCATGAATGTCTGAGGGTCCGCGCATGACATGAGACTTTCAGTGATCGTGGTGACCAGGAACCGGCCGCATATGCTGGTTGCCTGTCTCGACTCGATCGCCGTCGCTTTGGTCGAAGCGGCGCCGCTCGCAGCGGAGATCGTCGTCGTGGATAACGGATCGACGGATCACACGGCGCGCGCCATCCTGGACTGGACGGGTACGCACAGCGTGCCGGTGAGGCATCTGGTGGAACCCCGGCAAGGCAGAGCTCGGGCGTTGAACCTGGCCTGCCAGGCTGCAGCCGGCGAGCTGCTTGCGTTCACCGACGATGACTGCCGTCTGGACGCCGGTTATATCCTCGATCTCCAGCGGCATGATGCAGCCGATGAAGGGCTCGTCCTGCGCGGCGGCCGGGTCGAGCTTGGAGACCCGACAGACCTGCCGTTCACCATCAATATTGGCGAAGCCCGGCTCCGTTGGGGCCGGGCGTTGAATTCGGCGCGGAGCCAAAGCCTGATCGGGCGCATCATGGGCTGCAACATGACGATGCGCCGCGACTTGTACAAGCGTGTGGGACCTTTCGACGAACGCTTCGGCCCCGGGTCGCGCGTCGGCTCTGGCGACGACGCCGACTATGTCTTTCGCGCCTACCTCGCAGGGGTGACGTTGGAATACGTGCCGGATATGGTGATGCGCCACTTCCATGGCAGGAAGACCCCTGCCGATGCACGCGCGTTGCTGCGGCGTTACATGGTCGGTTCCGGTGCATTATATGCCAAACACGTCCTGAGAGATCCTGACCTGTGCCGCCCCCTGGCATGGGATCTCAAGAACTTCGTCAAAGACTTTGCCACCGGCAAGAACACCTGTTTGCCGGAGCTCGGCTTTTCCCACGCGGATAAGGTGGCCAGCATGGCCCGCGGCGCTTTTCGCTACCTGATGATGAAAAGGATTTAGCCGGCCGCGCACGCTTCAAGAACAAGATCCACAGACCGTCGGATCGTCGCACGCCCATGTGGGAACGCCATCAACATAAGACCCGATGCCAGGAAAGACGCCGCAAGGGCGCCGGCCAGAAACGGCAGCGGCGAGGCGATGGGCATCGCCCGGATTCCGGCGACCGCGGCCATCGAGGCAAAGGCAGCCGCGGCGTGCGGGACGGCGAGGCGGCGCACGTCATGTCCGCAGACCGGCCCGCGCCGCGTCACGTACCACCACAGCAGAGGTGTCCGCATGAACTCGCCCGCGGCATAGGCCACGGCCACCCCGATCGGGCCGTATGGCAGGCCGACGATGAAGCTGACGACGCAGGTGGCCGCGTTGAACAGGCCCCAACACAAGTAGTCCCTGCTGCGGCCCTGACTCATGAACAGCCAACCCGTCGGGTTGTTCACCGCCTGCAGCAGGCCCGCCAGCCCCAAAACCGCGAAGACCGGCGAAGCGTCGGTCCATTGCCGGCCAAGCAGCACCGGCACGAGCACGTCGGCGGAGCCCACCATGAAGACGATGCCGGGCAAGGTGACGACCAGCATCTGCGAGAGCGTCCGCAGGAACACCGTACGGTATCGCTCAGGGTCGTGCGCAAGCCGCGCCAGGACGGGCAGCATGACCTTCGCGACCGGGGCGTTGATCTGCTGCAGCGGCAGCAGCAGCAGCTTGTAGGCACGGTCGTAGAGTCCCAGAGGATACTCGCCCCACACGCGCCCGATCAGCACGTTGTCCAAGTTGCGCGCAAAGAAGGTGGCGACGTTGAACCCGGTGACATCAGCGCCGAAGCTGACCGCCGCCCCCGCCCCGCCGATGCCGCGCGGACGCGACGGGCGCCACCCGGCAGCCATCCAATAGCCAGCGGCCGCCACCAGGGCGGCGGCCAGACTGCCGGCATAAAGGGCCCATACGCTTCGATACGGGAGCGCGACGGCGACCGCGGTCGCGAGGCCCGCGCCGGCCGCCGTGACCTCGATGACGGTCATGGCGCCGAACCTCATGCGGCGGGCGAGCAGGGCAGCCTGGATCGAGCTGAGGCCGCCGATCAGGATGTTCACGCCGGTCGCTGCCGTCAGCGCGGCCACGCGGGGCTCGTTATAGAACCAGCCGGCCAGGGGTGCGACGGCGCCCAGAAGGGCGGCGAGCGCCATCCCCAGCCCGCAGCTCAGCCAGAACAACGTGCTGACATCGGGCTGCGTGAGGGTGGCCTTCTGCACGACTGCCTGCGCCAGACCGAGATCCTGGAACAGGAACGCGACGCCCACGATGGGGGCCGCCATTGCCGCCAGGCCGAACTCGGACGGCGGCAGCAGCCGCGACAGGACGACGACGGATGCGACCTGGATCAGCAGGCGAAGGCCCTGCGATAGACCGGTCTTCAGCACCCCGGCCGTCGCGCGGCGGCGCAGGTCGCCGGGCGGCGCATCGAAATCGTCGTTCATGCAGGCAAACCAGGTATCATGCCCCTGTTTTCGAGGGGATGCGGCCTGTTGCACGGTCGGGTGGACTGCTCATGCATGAGATTGGCGGGCGTCACGCCATGAAATCAAGCGGCGCTGTGGTGCGGGCCGAGCCATTTATACCAAGTGCCCAAAGGCGTGACCGCTGATGCCGGCATTTGGGCCGGAACGTTCTTTGGTCCACATTCGCGGTGTAGGGTGGTGGAATACGAAGCCGTATCCCACCCTACGGTTTTGGAAGAGTCGGGACATCTGGCTCTTGGTCGCAATGACGGTGACGGCAGTGGGTCATGCTCATGGAGGTCTGCCCCACGCCGGCGCCCCGCGTGAGCCTGCCGGAAGCTCTCAGGATGGCAGGACGGCAGTGGGCCTGGTGACGACAAGGCCGATGTTGGCCAGGATTTCTGCCGGAAGCTCATTGGACAGGGCGTCGATCGCAGTCAGCAGCGGGTCCGGATAGTCCAGCATCATGCTGTTCGGGAGGGTTTTCAGAAACGAGCCGAAGCGGGTCTGTATGGCGAGGCCGGCGCCAATGACATCGCTTTCCAGCGTGGCGAAGTCGTAGACGCGCTGGTGGCCGACGAGATGATCCCGCGGCGACAGTTCGTCCAGCGCGGCGATCAGCCCCATGCGAAGGGCGACCCGGCGGTGGATGGAAGCGCGATTAGGCACGACAATGATGGCCACGCCGCCGGGGCGCAGCCACCGGGCGATGCGGGACAGGGTTTCGGGCGGGTCATCGACGTGTTCCAGCACATGCAGGGCCAGCACGGCGTCGTAGGCGTGCGGCGGCGTGAAGGTCTCGAACAAGGCGTGGCGGACCGGCAGGTCCGGATGGCGCTCCCGGGCCTGGCCGCACAGGACGGCGGACCCTTCCAGCAGTTCGGCCTCCAGGCCGGCGGCTTGCAGGGCGCGGGTGATCAGGCCGTCGCCGTAGCCGAGTTCCAGCACGCGGGCCGGTCTGGGAATGTGGCCCAGGACGCGGGCGGCGGAATCGATCTGCATCCGGTTCTCGATCCGGTGATCGGGGATCCCCGGGGCCAGATAATAGGTGTGGGCGAGGGCATCGAGCCGTTCGTGCATGGTCAGCATCTGCTGGCTCCGAAAAAGAGGGCGTCGACGATCTGGTCGTTCAGCGAGTCCCAGCCGAACCGGCGGGCGCTGCCGAGGATGGTTGCGGCCGGGATGCGGGAGCGGAGGCGGGCTTGGGCATGGTCGAATGCGTCGCGGTTGGCGGGGATGGGGGCAGTCTGGGCTGGGGCGGTCAGGCGGTGCAGCTCCGTCAAGCGGGCGCCGTCGCGGGTGATGCCGGTGCGGACCAGGGCGGATCGTGCGGCATCCAGGCTGGGCGCCGCCGCGCCAAATTCGATGGTGAAGGTCTGCTCGCCCGTGGCAGACTCGCCGGCGGCAGAGATGCGGAAGACCGGGCAGGCCGGGTCGGCCACCAGCAGCGTCGATGGGGGGCGGAGCAGGTCCTGCTGTGCGACGTCCACCCATAGCAGCGATGCGGCGAGGCGTTGTGGCGCGTAGGGGATGCCGGCGGCGGCGAACAGGGGTTCTGGCGGCAAGGCGAGCACGGTGGCTTCGACCGGCGTGCGAAGGGGCGGCGACCCCGGGCCGAAATGGCAGAGCACCATGCCGTCGGGACCCGGTCCGAGGCGGGACAGCGGGGCCGCGGGGATGATCGTTACTTCGGGCCGGGCAACGAGGGCGCCCAGCAGGCGGTGGATGAAAGGGTGAGCTTCGCCCGAGGCGGTGGTGAAGAAGGGGCGGTGCGGGCGGAAGCCGATGCGGGCGCCTGTGAAGGCCTCGATCAGCGTGCGGGGGTGGAACAGCGCGGCCCACAGCTTGCGGCGTTCGGCGGGGATCACGCTGTGCCAGGCGGAGTACTGCTTGGCGCAGACCGCCTGGGTCAGCAGGGCATGCAGGCGCGGGCCGTGCTGCGCACGGGATGCGGAGTCCAGGGTGGCGTGGTCCGTGGGGTCTGCGGGCAGGGTGCGGAGCTGATCGAGGATCAGGGCGCGGTCCTGGGCGGACAGCGCGGCCGGGAGGCCGGCCAGGTCCACCGTCATCAACGGGCAGCGGGTCCGGACGCCGTTGATCGCCATCTCAGGGTCTGGCGCGCGGCGAAGGGTGGTCCCGAGCAGGTCGCGGATGAAGGCGGCGATATCGGCGATGAAGGGGCGGTGGGTGTGGCGAATCGGGTCGAAGACATCGAGCGGCAGGCTGGCGGTGGCCGAACGCTCGTAGTCGAGTTCGAACAGACGGAGGCCGAGGTCGAGCCGGCGGCCGTTGACCTGGACACCCGCGAAGCTGCCGCCGATGCGGGCGGGGTCGACGTAGAGATCGACCGGGCGGCCCCTGCGGGCGGCGACGAGGGCGGCGGCCAGGCCCGCAACCGAGCCGCCGATGACGGTCAACCGGTCACGCATGGGCGAAACCGAAATAGGTCAGTGCGCCGTGGTCTGGCAGGGTGGGCGCGAGCGCGGCCCAGGCCTCGATCAGCGCGTCCGAGACGAGCGCCATCGCGGCATTCGGCAACGGCTTGACCAGGATGGCCTCACGCCAGACCTCGATCAGCCCGTGCGCCGCCATCTCGGCGGTGACGGCGGCGGCGTGCTGAAGCTGGACGGTGTGAAGGCGGCGGCCGCGGCTGCTCAGCGCGCAGAGGTCGTCGATCATCCCGGCGCCACGGGCAGAAAGGCGGTGCAGCGAGGCCGGGTTGGGCAAGGTGACATGGAGCGTGCCGCCAGGCGACAGCAGCCGGACCAGGCGGCCGAGCACGGCGGCCCGGTCGGGCAGTTCGTGCAGCACGTGAATGGCCAGGATATGGTCGAAGCGGCCGGGGTCGTCGAAGGCCTCGATGCTGGTATGGTGAAGGGCGACGCCAGGCAGCGCGCGTTGGCGTGCGATGGCTAAATAGGTGGCGGCGCGTTCCACGCACACGATCTCGCGGCCCGGCGCCGCAAGCGCCTGCGTGATGGCGCCGGTGGCGGAGCCGAGTTCAAGGATGCGGCAGGCGGCTGGGATACGGGCGGCGAGGCGGCGGGCGGTGATGGTGGTGTACCAGCGGTCGAAGTCCTGGTCCGGGTCATAATGGGCGGCGTAGCCTGCAGACGCGCTCATGCCAGCGTCTTCCGAAGCCAGAGCTTGAGCGATGGGGTTGCGCCGAGGCTGGCCTTGAAGGCGTGCAGGCCGGGATCGACGACGCCCCGCTCGGACGATATCCCAAGGTCCAGCAGGGTGAAGCCCCGCTCGGCCGCGAAGCCGTGGATGTGCCGGGCCAGCAGGGTAACGGGGCTTGCGGGCTCTGCGCCGGGCCGTTCGCCCCAGGCGTGGACGTACAGGATGCGGCTGGTGACGGCGACCGTGATGGCGGCGGCGATCAGCGCGCCGCCCTGGGTGGCGCCGAACAGGTGGACCCGGTCGGGGAAGGCTTCGGCCATGGCGGCGACGCCCGCAAAGCTCATGGACAGGGTGCGGCCTTTCTTCGCGCGGTTCAGGACCAGCACGTCGTAGGCCGCCCGGTGCCGCGCCGGCTCCAGCCGGGTCGTGGCGACGCCGAGGCGGACGGCCCGGGCGGCGCGCTTGCGGGTGGCATAGGCGCCGAGTTCGAGAAAGGGGCGGGCATCGACGGGGATGGACTGGTTCAGTTCCTGCCGTGTGACGACGTAGCCGCGGCGGCAGAGCAAGGCGAGCGCGCGTGGACCTTCGGTGGGCGCGTGGCAGAACGGGGGCTGGACGATGTCGAGCGTGTGGGCGCCGGCCTGGTGCAGCGCCGCTTCGACAGTCTCGATAAAGGCTTCGAGATCGGTGTCGGCGGCGATGTCGAAGCCGCCATGCGGGGCGCAGGCGGGGCTGGCGTAGTGGCCGGGGCCGATCTGGATGGCCTGGAAGGTGCCGCGGGTCGTTGGGTCACCGGGTATGCGGCGAATGCAGCGCAGGGGTGGGGTGGGGTAGCGGTCGGCATGCAGCTGGGCGTAGGCCGCCGTGTTGAAGATGGCTGGCTCATAGGGGGCTGCGGCGGCTGGAATGCACGTGTGGTCAGGCATGGAGGACCCTGCCCGTGGCGGCGCGGATCGTGGCCGCGACGACATGCTCGATCTCTGTTTCGGTGAGGTAGTCGGCCATCGGCAGGCTGAGGACCGTTTCGGCCAGGCGAACGGCGACGGGGTAGCGGGTGCGGTCGTACTGGCCGGCGTAGCATGGCTGGTCGAAGGGGGCGGCGGGGTAGTGGATGGCGGCGCCCACGCCGTGGTCGGCCAGGGTGGCCAGCAGTTCGTCCCGCTGGCGGGTGCGGATGACGAACTGGTGCCAGACCATGGCGGAGCCGCCGGGGTTCGGCAGGGCGATGCCAGGCGTACCGTCCAACGCCATGCGGTAGCGGCGGGCGGTGGCGCGGCGGCGCAGGTTGGCGGCATCCAGATCCACGAGCTTTGTCTCGAGGATGGCCGCCTGCAGTTCGTCGAGACGGGAGTTCTGGCCGATCAGGTCGTGGTGGTATTTCCGGACGGAGCCGTAGTGGCGCAGGCGTCGAACCCGCGCGGCCAGGGCGGCGTCGCTGGTGCAGACGGCCCCGCCGTCGCCAAGGGCGCCGAGGTTCTTCGTGGGATAGAAGCTGAAGGCGGACAGCGTGCCGAAGCTGCCGGCGCGGCGGGCGCCCTGGGATGCGCCGTGCGCCTGGGCCGCGTCCTCGATGACCGGCAGGCCGATGCGGCTCGCGGCATGGAGGATGGGGTCCATGTCGGCCAGCCGGCCATACAGGTGCACCGGCACGATGGCCTTCGTGCGGCTGCTCACGGCGGCGGCGATGCCGGATGGGTCGATCGTGCCGTCGTCCAGGACGTCGACCGGGACGGGGCGGGCGCCGATCGCAGAGACCGAAAACCAGGTGGCGATGAAGGTGAAGGCCGGCACGATCACCTCGTCTCCGGGGCCGGCGCCGATGGCGCGCAGGGCGAGCGTCAGCGCGTCCAGCCCGTTGCCGACGCCGACGCAATGGGCCGTGCCGCAACAGGCGGCGAAGCGCCGCTCGAACGACTCGAGCCGGGGGCCGAGGATGGTCTGGCCGCTGTCGAGCACCGCGGCAGCGGCGTGCAGCACCGCGTCGCGATAGGGGGCATTGGCGCGGGCGACGTCGTAGGCGGGAACCTGCAGGCCTGGGGATCGGAAGGTGGTCATGCGCGGCCCATCAGGCGGCGGCGGGCGGTGCGGCGGAAGGCGGCGTGGTCGCGGATGTAGTCGGACTCGTCATAGGCGTGGCTGGCCAGCACGAGGCAGACGGAGTTGCCGGAAAAATTGTCCAGCGTGCGCCATATCCAGGGCTGGATCAGGTAGCCGCGGTTCGCCCGGCAGAGATGGACGGTGCGGCGCTCCACCCCGTCATCCAGATGCAGGTCGAAGCTGCCGGACATCGCGATGAACACCTGCGTCAAGGCGCGGTGCGCATGGCCGGCCCGCTCGGCCATGCTGGGGATGTCGTACAGGAAATAGATGCGCTGCATGTCGAAGGGGATGTGACGCAGGCCCTCGATGACGGTCAGGTTGCCGCGGGCGTCGTGCATCACGGGAAAGTCGGTCCAGCCGCAGCGGTCCAGCGGGTGGGAGAACGAGGCGCCGGCGGCGGGGCGGGGTTTCTGCAGCAGGGCGACCATGGCGTTCGCTCCGGTCAGGCGGCTTGAAGCCGGGTGTGGTCCTGGGGGGCGGGCAGTCGGGTGGGCGGGAACGCCCACGGCTCGACCGCGCGGCGGTGCGTCTCGATCTCCAGGATGTCGATCATCGCCTGGATGAAGTCGTCGAACGAAAACAGCCTGCGCGCGGTGGCGAACGACGCGGCGATGCGGTCCGGCATGGCCCCGTCGTCGACGGCGGCGGCGAGCGTCGCGCCGAGCCGGTCCGGGAAGTCCTGGCCGTCGATGTCGAGGCCGAAGAACGACGGGCAGCCGTCGAGGGTCTGCTGCATGAAGGGCGTCGCGTCCGACACGATGGCGCATTTGGCGAACAGCCCGGCCATCACCCGCTCATGGATGCCGCGGCGCACCGAGGGCGTGGTGTTCACGACAATCCGGGCATTGGCATAGAGCGAGTCGAGGACGTCGGCGGAGACCGGGCTGCAGAAGCGCGCGCGGGCGCCGGCGCGGTCCAGGTGCGACCAGTCGCCGATGATGGTGGCGTCATGGCGCATCAAGCTGCGGACCATGCGGTCCGCCCGGACGGCGCGGACGTAGCGATCGACGGTGCTGCAGACGAACAGGAACAGCTCCCGCCGGTCGCCGCAGTGGATGCTGCTGCGTTCGAAGGCGGCGGCGCAGAGGTCGGCGATGGCGTCATCAGCCCCGGCCAGGGCGGCTTCGGCGGCTTCGTGCAGGATGGCGCGGACCCGGGTGGGCAGGCCGGTCCAGCCCGCGGCGAGCTGGGCGGGATCGACACCGGATTTGACGTACAGGATGCCCAGGTCACGCTCTGCCCAGGGGGCAGCGTCGGCGTTCGGGTTCTCGGGGTAGCCGTAGCGGAGCGTGGTGGCGAAGGCGCGGCCGTGCAGGTGGCGGCGGTAGGTGTCGAGGAAATCGGCGCAGCCGTACAGGAGATAAAGGCCCTCGCCCTCGGCGTTGTGCAGGGCCGGGTTGTGGTACGGGCTGTCACCGAGGTACGACAGGAAGGGGATGCGGTTGATACTCCAGTAGTTCCGGCCTTCAAGACGGAGGTCCATGCCGAAGCCCTGGAAGCTGAAGCAGAACGCCGGGTTGCCGGCGATCAGCGTGTCCGCGAGGCGGGTCCGCCAGTCCTTGTCTTCGACGTCGATGATGCGGTGATGCAGGCCGTGGCGGGCGAAACCGTGAAGGATCTGAGCAGTCCACCAATCCAGGATGCCGTTCGCGTTCTGGCCCGTGAAGGCCAGCACGTAAGGGGCGGAGGCGGGCTGGGTCATTCTGTCCCCTGTCGAACCGGATGCGAGCGGTCGCTCGTCTGACGGAGACGCTAGGGGCAGATGGCTGCTGAAACGTTAAGGCGGATCGGGTTGTATCGGGGCTCCGGGACCATGGTACTGGCCCATCGGCGTCAGCGGGGTCCTGTAGCAACGGAACCGAAAGTTCGATTCAGCTCTCGTCGTTGGTGTTCCGAGGATCCCGCAACGGCCTGAGTTCACCGCGTGCGATTTTGTCGGGCAGGATGAAGGCATAGCGGCCGAGCATGTTGATGTGGTCGAATCCGAGCGGCGACAACCGGGCCACATCCTCCGCGCGCACGTCGAAGCCCTCGGCACGGAGCTGGTTTAGCGCCACGTCCATGTAGATCGTGTTCCACAGCACGATGACGTTCGCCACCAGGCCAAGACCACCAGGGCGTCACCGGCGCGTAGCTGGTCGAGAGCCTTGGTCAACCCGGGCCTGTCGGTGACGGCGCCGCTGCAAACGTCCTCATACAGCCGCTCGCAGCCCATGCTCTCCAGGGCATCGCGCTGAAGCGCAAGGTTCTGCTCGGCCGTCGACACTCGCATGTAGCCGACCAGCGCCGCCCAATCCCCCTATCGGTCCAAAAACCAACTGAGCAGGGTTTGCAGGGCAGAGATAGATGCATGAGTTATTGCACCAGAGACGGCTTCGAAAGTCTCGGAAACACCCGGGTCAGCCGGTCCGCATCAAACGGTGGTTTGATGGCAACTGCGATCTTGCTCAGCTTCGCTGCTTACCTTGTTTGGTGGACAGGATTTCCGCCACAGCCAGCCACTCGTCGCCGGACTTCATTTTCATTTTCGTGGCAAGAGCATCGAATAGCACGAGAGTGGCTGATGGCAGAGGGTTCTTGGTTTCGATGTACAGGTCGGCTAAATCATCAAGAGCAAGTCCATACTCACCTGCATCAATGTATTGACGTATTTGAGAATTAATTACATTCCCATTCGATAGAATTTCCTTATAGAGCTGTTCAAGCCCTGTCTCGACCAATAGACGCTCTTCAAATGTTAGATTCATGATCATCCTCACTTTGGATTACGAGGTGTATTGGTAGGATAACCGGTCACCACCGTTGTTCGGTCTCCCTCCACAATGACCTCGATATCCACCCCATCTCGACTTCCCTTCACTACAATGCGGCCGCGACGCCCCGGCTCGCTCACGGATGCCGGATCATTCGCTACACCCTTGATCGCATCTATAATGCGATCATCAGACCAGCCTGTTGGAAATTTCCCATCGCCGTCAGCACGAGCCGTTTGGCGAAGCGATCCAGTGGCCGCATGCACCGCTCTCGGCCCCTGGATCGCCACGCCGCAGGCGCGGCTCGCGATGACGGGTCCTTGATCGCCGAGACTTGGTAGTGGTCAGCGGCCCGAGGCGACGCGCAACAGGCTCTCCAGCGTGTCCATGGCGGTCTGCATCGCTTCGGTGGCCAGCTTCAGCTCCCGATGGTCGAAATAGCGCGCGGCGGCGAGCTTGGCGGTCACCTCCCGCACGCTGGTCTGGCGCAGCTGGTCGTAAAGGCTCGATGCGGCCGCAGCGCCTTCCGCATGCAGCCCGGCGAACTGGGTGAACGCGAACCCCGTTTCCGTCCCGCGTTGCCAGCGGCGCTGGGCTGCCCAGGTGCCGCCGGTCCGCAGCTCGATCGTGACGTCGACGGGGAGGGGGACGAAGGTTTCCGTGCTGACGCGGATGCCGCTGTCCGAGATATCGAGCACCAGGCTGTCCACGACCGAGCCGTTGAACATGATCTTCGCCACCTTCAGGACGGGCTGGCGCTGTGCCAATCGCTTGTTGACAGGCTCTGCCATCCCCCTCTCTCCCGCGGTCCGGTGCAATGCCCTTATGACATACCGGACCCCGCAGCAGCAGTGGATAGGCGATCAAGCTTGCCAAATGATGGCAGGCGGGGCGGCGTCCGCGGGGTTCAGAAGACCGTAAGATCAGACGTTGAAGCGGAACAGCAGGACGTCGCCGTCCTTCACGACATAGTCGCGGCCCTCGACCCGCATCTTGCCAGCTTCTTTCGCGCCGGTTTCGCCCTTGAAGGCGACGAAGTCGTCGTAGGCCGTCGTTTCGCAGGCGATGAAGCCGCGCTCGAAGTCGTTGTGGATGACGGCGGCGGCCTGGGGCGCCTTGGTGCCGCGGACGATCGTCCAGGCCCGGGCCTCTTTCGGACCGACGGTGAAGTAGGTGACCAGGCCCAGCAGCGCGTAGCCGGCGCGGATGACCCGGTCCAGGCCGCTGTCGTGCAGGTCCAGCCCTTCGAGGAACTCCGTCCGGTCGGCCTCGGGCAGCTGGCTGACCTCGGCCTCGATCGCGGCGCTGACGATCACGACGCCGGCGCCTTCCGCGGCCGCGCGCGCAAGGACGCGGGCGCTGTGCGCGTTGCCGCTGGCGGCGGCGGCTTCCTCCACGTTGCACACGTACAGCACGGGCTTGCTGGTCATCAGCTGCAGGCGCTTCGCGGCCTCCATCTGGTCCGGCGGGATGGCGGTGCGGGCAGGCAGGCCCTGCTGCAGGGCAACGACGATGGGTTCCATCAGCGTGGCCAGCGCCTGGTTCTCGCGGTCGCCGCCGCGGGCCTTCTTCTGGATGGCGGGCAGGCGGCGTTCCAGGCTGTCGAGATCGGCCAGCATCAGCTCCGTTTCGACCGTCTCGGCGTCGCGGATCGGATCGACGCTGCCCTCCACGTGCGTCACGTCGCCGTCCTCGAAGCAGCGCAGCACGTGGATGATGGCGTCCACCTCACGGATGTTGGCCAGGAACTGGTTGCCGAGCCCCTCCCCCTTCGACGCGCCACGGACCAGCCCGGCGATGTCGACGAATTCGAGGCTGGTGGGGATGATCTGCTTGGATTTGCCGATCTCCGCCAGCCGGTCCAGCCGGGGGTCGGGCACGGCGACGCGGCCGGTGTTGGGCTCGATCGTGCAGAACGGGTAGTTGGCCGCCTGCGCCGCGGCGGTGGCGGTCAGCGCGTTGAACAGCGTGGATTTGCCGACGTTGGGCAGGCCGACGATGCCGCAGTTGAAGCCCATCTAGGCGGTTCCTTTGGTTCGCGTCTCGCCCATCAGCAGGGCGATGCGGGTCATGAAGGCTTCGCGCTGCCCGGCTGCCAGCATGGGGGCGGCGTCGGCGACGGCGTCCAGCAGGTCCGGCGCCCAGTTCTGGTCGTCCTTGTTGAAGTCGCCCAGCACGTAGCCGTGCACGCGCGCCTTGTCGCCGGGGTGGCCGATGCCGAGGCGGACGCGCCAATACTCGGGCGTGCCCAGCACGCGGTCCATGCTGCGCAGGCCGTTGTGGCCGGCAGCGCCGCCGCCGTGCTTCACGCGGACCTTGCCGGGGACCAGGTCCAGCTCGTCATGAAACGCGGTGATGGCCTCGGGCGGCAGCTTGAAGAACGCCGCGGCCGGCTGCACGGATTCGCCGCTGAGGTTCATGTAGGTGCCGGGCTTCAGCGCGAGCACGCGCTCCTGTCCGACGATGCCTTCGGCGACCAGGCCCTTGAAGCGCTGCCGCCACGGCGAGAAGCCGTGGCGGCGGGCGATGGCGTCGATGGCCATGAAGCCGATGTTGTGGCGGTTCCGGGCCATGCCGGGCTCGGGGTTGCCGAGCCCGACCCACAGCAGCATCGCTACTTCTTGGGCTTGGCCGGCGCCTTCGTGCCCTTGGCCGGGGCCGCGGCGGCGGCCGGGGCGGCGGGGTCGGCGACGGGCTCGGCGCCCTTCGTCGGCGGGGCGAGGGTGGCGATCACGAAGTCCCGGCCGGTGATCACCGGGACCAGCGCCTCGGTGCCCGACAGGTCGGACCAGCGGATGTTGGCGGCGATGTCGAGCGGCCCCAGGTCGGCGGTCAGGAACTCGGGGATCGCCTCGGGGTCCGCCATCACTTCCACGGTGTGGCGCACGACGTTGAGCACCCCGCCCTTCTTGATGCCCGGGGAAGTGGCTTCGTTCAGGAAGTGCACCGCCACGCCGACGCGGATGCGCTGCCCGGCGGCAAGCCGCTGGAAATCCACGTGGATCGGCTTGTCGCTGACAGGGTGGAACTGGATCTCGCGGATCAGCGCGCGCGACGTGACGTCGCCCGACTTCACCTCATACAGGCGTGAGCGCCAGCCGCCGCGATGCAGCTCCCGCATGACGGTCTTGGGGTCGATGGCGATGAGGCTGGGGGCCTCCTTTGCGCCGTAGATGACGGCAGGAACCTTTCCTGCCCGCCGAGATGCGCGTGCCGCCCCCTTACCTGCCCGCTCGCGCGCCTCGGCCTCGATCGTGGTGAACGTGGCCATGGTATGCTCCTAATGGGTATAGCGCCGGCCTCCAGGGGTGCCAGCGTGCCGGGCGGTCTAGCGGATGAGGGCTGCGGGGGCAAGATGCGGGCATGAGGCCATCGCCCAACGTGCGCCGGCGATCTCGGGTAGGCATAGACGTCAGTTGGAAGCGCCTCGACGTCGCCGCCGCGCCGCCAGCTGGTTCAGCGCCTCCACCAGCACCGAGAACCCCATCGCCCCGTACACGTAGCCCTTCGGGATATGCAGCCCGAACCCATCGGCCAGCAGCACCAGCGCGATCATCATCAGGAACGCCAGCGCCAGCATCTTCACCGTCGGATGCCGTCCGACGAAGCCGGACAGCGGGCCGCTCGCCACCAGCATCAGCAGCGCCGCCACCACGACCGCCGTCGACATGATCCAAAGCTGGTCCACCATGCCCACCGCCGTGATCACGCTGTCCAGCGAGAACACCAGGTCCAGCAGCAGGATCTGCCCGATCGCCGCCCAGAACGCGACCGGCGCCTCGGCCCCGGCATGCTCCGACCCGCCCTCCACGCCGTGGTGGATCTCGGTCGTGCTTTTGTACAACAGGAAGAACCCGCCCGCGATCAGCACCATGTCGCGCCAGGAGAAGCCCTGCCCGAGCAGCGACAGCACCGGCGCCGTGAGGCCGACCAGCCACGACAACGACGCCAGCAGCACCAGCCGCATGCCCAGCGCCAGGCCCAGCCCCAGCCGCCGCGCCGCCTGCCGCCGCGCCTGCGGCACCCGGTTCGCCAGGATCGCGACGAAGATCAGGTTGTCGATGCCCAGCACGATCTCGAGCACCGTGAGCGTCACGAGGCTGACCCAGGTATGCGCGTCCGTCAGCGCCAGAACCATTCAACACTTCCTGTATGCCGGGCTGGCGGGAAACGGCACACGTCCATGTGGCAATGCAGCCTGCGGTCGTTAGCTGGCCACACCCACATTGTCCAAAAGCCGCACCGCACCCAGCCGTGCCACGGCGATCAGCCTGGCCCCCTTCTGCGGCCGATCCAAGGGCGCCATGCTCCGCCCGTCGATCAACGCCAGGTAATCCACGCCGAAGCCGGCCCGAGTCAAAGCCGCCGCCCCGTCCGCCACGGCCGTCGTTGATCCCGCGGCCAGGGCCGCAGCCACCTCGTGCAGCACCCGGTGCAGCGCCGGCGCCGCGGCCCGCTGCTCCGTCGACAGGAACCGGTTGCGCGACGACATCGCCAGCCCGTCCGCCTCCCGCACCGTGGGCACCGGAACCAGCCGGATCGGCCAGTCCAGGTCGTCGATCATCTGCCGCACCACCTGGACCTGCTGCCAGTCCTTCTCGCCGAACATCGCCAGGTCCGCGCCGGTCTGGTGGAACAGCTTGCCCACCACCGTGGCCACCCCCCGGAAATGACCCGGCCGCGCCGCGCCCTCGAACCCCGTCGACGGGCCGGCCACCTCGATCACCGTCGACGTGCCCGCGGGGTACATCGCCTCCACCGACGGCAACCAGGCCACGTCGCAGCCGGCGCCCTCCAGCATTTCCAGGTCGCCCGCCTCGTCCCTGGGATAGCGGGACAGATCCTCGGTGGCCGCGAATTGCAGCGGGTTCACGAACACCGACGCCACGACGCTGGCCGCCTCCGCCCGGCCCGCCGCCACCAGCGCCAGGTGGCCGGCATGCAGCGCGCCCATCGTGGGCGCGAGCGCCAAAGGCCGCGGCAACGCACCCAGGGCCGCGCGCAACGCGGGCAGGGTGCGCGCGACGATCATGTCCTGGCGGCGATCATCAGCGCCTTCATCCGGGCGACCACCCCCGCCAGGCCGTCCATCAGCGCCTGACCGACCAGGAAGTGCCCGATGTTCAGCTCCGCCACGTCGGGCAGCGCCGCCACGGCCTGCACGTTGGCATAGGTCAGCCCGTGCCCGGCGTGGCATTCCAGCCCCAGGCCGGGCATTGCCCGCGCCGCGTCCGCCAGGCGCTGCAGCTCATTCGGCCGGCCTTCGGCATAGGCCCCGGTGTGCAGCTCCACCACTTGCGCGCCCAGCGCCACCGCCGCCTCCAACTGGCGCAGCTCCGGATCCAGGAACAGGCTGACGCGGATGCCCGCGCCCACCAGCGCCGCCACCTTCGGGCGCAGCGCGTCGATCTGTCCGGCGGCGTCCAGCCCGCCTTCCGTCGTCACCTCGGTGCGCTTCTCCGGCACCAGGCAGCACGCCGCCGGGCGATGCCGCAGCGCGATGGCCACCATCTCGTCCGTCGCCGCCATTTCCAGGTTCAGGCGGATTTCCGGCGCCGCGGCGATGCGGTCCACGTCCGAGTCCCTGATATGCCGCCGGTCCTCCCGCAGGTGGATCGTGATGCCGTCCGCCCCGGCCCCCACAGCCACCAGCGCCGCAGCGAAGGGGTCCGGATGCCGGCCGCCGCGCGCGTTCCGGATCGTCGCCACATGATCGACATTCACGCCCAACCGGATCGTCACCTGGAAATCTCCTGCGCCATCCGCAATGCCGCGATCAGGCTGGACGGATCGGCCCGGCCCGTGCCTGCGATATCGAACGCCGTGCCGTGATCCGGGGACGTCCGCACGATCGGCAGCCCCAAGGTCACGTTCACCCCGCTCGCCATGTCCAGCGTCTTCAGCGGGATCAGCGCCTGGTCATGATACATGCAGATCGCCGCGTCATACCCCGCCCGCGCGCCCGCGCTGAACATCGTGTCCGGCGGCCACGGCCCGCTGACGTCGATCCCCATCCCCCGCAGCGCCGCGACGGCGGGCGCGATCAGCCGCCCCTCCTCGTCGCCCATCGACCCGGCCTCACCGGCATGCGGGTTGAGCCCCGCCATCGCCAGGCGGGGCGC
>JAYUCA010000484.1:0-1817 GCA_043740535.1 Rhodospirillales bacterium
GGGCACCACCACCTTGAATCGACTCGCCCGTTACCGTGTCAATAGGCTTTCTCGCAGCCCCGCTGGGATATCAGCTAAAGGTGGGTTGAGCAGTTACAAGGCAGAGAACTTGCCGCCGCCGAAGCCTCTTCAAAGCGCACATAGGGCCAGCGATCATCGAAGGTCGTCAGAAGGTCGGCAGTCACCTCGCTCGCCAGCTTGTTCAAAGCGTCTGCCCGGGTGTCCCGTTCCACGGCGGGCAGTGGGTTGGCCGGTTCGAGCCTGTACCGCACCCACATGGCAGGGGCACCCTCGAACTCGCCATATTCGATGTTGTAGCCGTTGATGAATGGCGGCCATGGATGTCTGTTGACGATCCGGGTCGCCTCCTCATGCAGTTGTTCATAGCGTGTTGCTTTGGGTGTCGGTGTCATGGTGCGCCAACCATACCATTCATTACCGCCGCAATTCCATCTGGATCGGGCCTTCGCGCCGGCCATGGGTGAACTGGTCCACCATCGGGTTGCCGCTCGTCATCAGCTCGGCCGCCGCCCCCTGCCACACCAGGCGGCCCTTGTGCAGCATTGCCGCGCGGTCGCCGATCCTGGTGGCGCTCGCCATGTCGTGCGTGATGGCGATCGCCGTGCTGCCCAGCCGCTTCACGCAGTCGATGATCAGCCCGTCGATCACGGCGCCCATGATCGGGTCCAGCCCGGTCGTCGGCTCGTCGAAGAACAGGATGTCGGGTTTGGCGGCGATCGCCCGGGCCAGCGCCACCCGCTTCTGCATGCCGCCCGACAGCTCGGCCGGCGACAGGTCGCCCACCGTCGGATCCAGGCCCACCTGCGCCAGCACCGTCGCCGCGTGGTTGCGCGCGTCCCGGCGGCTGATCGCGTGCCGGGCCAGCAGGCCGAAGGCGACGTTCTCCCAGACCGGCAGGCTGTCGAACAGGGCGCCGGCCTGGAACAGCATGCCGATGGCCGCCCGGGCCTGCTCTGCTGCCGCCGGGGGCATCGTCGTCAGGTCCTTTCCATCGATCTCGATCGTGCCTTCGTCCGGCTCGATCAGGCCCAGGATGCACTTCAGCAGCACCGACTTGCCGCTGCCTGAGCCGCCGATCACCACCATCGAGGTGCCGGCGGCCACATCGAGGTCGATGCCGTCCAGCACCTGCTTCGCGCCGAAGGCCTTGCGCAGGCCGCGCAACCGGATCTTCGGGATGGCGGCGCCGCTCATCGCGCGAAGAACAGTTCGGTCAGCACATAGTCGAACGCCAGGATCAGGATGCTGGCCGACACCACGGCATTGGTCGTCGCCGCGCCCACGCCCTGCGCGCCGCCACGGCTGTTGTAGCCGTGGTAGCAGCCCATCAGCGCCACGATGAACCCGAACGCGCAGGCCTTCGTCAGCCCGGCGATCACGTCGTTGACCTGCAGGATGTCCACCGTCGCCCGCAGATAGGCCTGCGGCGCGAACCCGAGCTTCACCGTCGCCACCAGGAACCCGCCGGCCACGCCCAGCACGTCCGCCACCAGCACCAGCAGCGGCAGCGCCAGCAGCCCGGCCAGCAGCCGCGGCGTCACCAGGTATTTCATCGGGTTCGTCGACAGCGTCGTCAGCGCGTCGATCTGGTCCGTGACGCGCATCGTGCCCAGCTCCGCCGCCATCGCAGCACCCACCCGGCCCGCCACCATCAGCCCGGCCAGCACCGGCGCCAGCTCCCGCACCACCGAAAGCACGACGACGCTTGCCGTGGCGCTCCCGGCATTGAAGCGGGAGAACCCGGTGTAGCTCTGCAACGCGATCACCATGCCGGAGAACACCGCCGTCATGGCGAC
>JAYUCA010000485.1:0-1738 GCA_043740535.1 Rhodospirillales bacterium
GGGCACCACCACCTTGAATCGACTCGCCCGTTACCGTGTCAATAGGCTTTCTCGCAGCCCCGCTGGGATATCAGCTAAAGGTGGGTTGAGCAGTTACAAATCAGAAGTTTTAAGGTGTGCTGCCGATACTCGGACCAGTTACAAAAGCGGCAATGTGGCCTTGGTTCCGGTAAATCATCCTGATGTTTTTACGTACGATATGCAGAACGGGCGCTATGCTGTTGTTGGATATGAAGACTTAACACAATCGGCGTTTCAAATTCTGTCCAGAAACGCCCCTTTGTTTATCAAGGCCGCTAGCCCAGGCGTGCACCGATTCATTGTGCCTCGGGAGGTTTTTGGCAATCTCCCTTCCAGGGCAAGCTGTAATTCAAGGGCGGCAAGTGCCGAGGTTCATTCCGGAACTGACTTTTATGCTGCTTGAAGGAAATGGACCCGCAATGTCCACTGGGCGGTATGTCCGGACAAAGTGACAGCGTTGCCCAGATCGCTGATGAAATGACCATCGAGGCGTCGTGCGGCCTATCTATACTGCTCCGGGTCGCGGACGGGCCGGCCTCCACGCTGCGCGGATGGATGGGCTACCGGACCGGCCGGCAGTCGCGGCAGCCGGGGCGGATCGTATTTAGGCCAGGCGCGATCAAGGTTCTTTTATCAGCGCCAGAGCGATCTGCGCCGTGAGGTTGGAACCCTGGAAGTCCATGCCGCTGTCCTGCCCCGCATTCTCCGACCTTTCCGCCCCTCCCCCCAAAATGCTACATGCCCGGGTTGCATGCCCGAGGCCCGTATGACCGCCCCATTCCCGGCCGCCGCCCTGGCGCCGGAGATCGACACGCCGCTGATCTTCGCCTTGCCCAAGGGCCGCATCCTGACCGAGTGCGGCCCCTTGCTGGACCGTGTCGGCATCGTGCCGGACGCCGACTACTTGGACGAGGACAGCCGCCGCCTGCGGTTCCCGACCAACCACGACGGCCTGGATGTCGTGCGCGTCCGCCCCTTCGACGTCGCCACATTCGTGGCCTTCGGGGCCGCGCATATCGGCATCTGCGGCGCCGACGTGCTGATGGAGTTCGACTATTCCGAAATCTACGCGCCGCTCGACCTCGGCATCGGGCAGTGCCGCGTCAGCGTTGCGGAGCCGGCCGGCATCGCCGGCGCCGATGACCCGGCGGCGTGGTCGCGCGTCCGCGTCGCGACCAAATACCCCAACATCGCCCGCCGCCACTTCGCCGCCCGCGGCGTGCAGGCAGAGGTCGTGCACCTGAACGGCGCCATGGAGCTGGCCCCGGGCCTGGGCCTGTCGAAGCTGATCGTAGACCTGGTGCAGACCGGCGGCACGCTGCGCGCCAACGGGCTGGAGGAGACGGAAGTGATCGCCCACGTGACCAGCCGGCTGATCGTCAACCGCACGGCCCTGAAGACCCGGCCGGAGGAAGTCGGCGCGTGGATCGCCGCGTTCCGCACGGCGGTGGCGGCATGATCCGGCTGGAGACCGGCAACCCAGGGTTCGAGGCCGCGTTCCAGGCCCTGCTGCACGACGCGCGGGAGACGACGGCCCGGGTCGATGCCCCCGTCGCCGCCATCATCGCCGAGGTGCGCGCGCGCGGCGACGCGGCGCTGATCGACCTGACCCGGCGGTTCGACCGGCAGGACCTGACGGCCGACACGCTGCGCGTCACCACGGCGGAAATCGATGCCGCCACGGCCGGGATCGCCCCGGACCTGGCCGCGGCGCTCG
>JAYUCA010000486.1:0-4151 GCA_043740535.1 Rhodospirillales bacterium
CGATCGCAGCGACGACGAGGACGGCCGGGTAGATCAGGGCCGAGCGGATGTTGCCCGCCAGGCTCCGCTGCCGCTCCAGCAGGCCGGCAAGATGCTCCAGCGTGAGGGCCAGGCGGCCACCGGCCTCGCCGGCACGGACCATGCCAACATGAATGGCCGGGAAGCTCTCGGGCTGGTGGGTCAGCGCCACGGTCAGCGACCCGCCATCGCGCACCACCGCCCGGATCCGCTCCATCGAGGCGGCGACGCGGCGGGTGGGCGCCGTCTCGATCAGGAAGCGCAACGCCCGGTCAAGGTCCAGCCCCGCGGCCAGCATGACCGCCAGTCCCCGTGTCATGTCGGCGACGTCCTGCCGCCCGAGGCCGCCTGCACGGCCGCCGACGCTGGCGTTCAGCAGCCGCATCAGGCCGCCTGGTTCTGCGCCCGCGGGTTCCGCGTGCACGGGGATGCTGCCCTGGCCCTGCAGCGCCCGGATCACCGAGTCCTCGTCCGGCGCCTCCATCACGCCCTGCTGCTTTACGCCGGCCTGGGTCAGCGCCGTGTAGCGGAAGCTCGGCACTACAGCTCTGCGCGTATGCTGCGGACCACGTCCTCCAGCGTCGTCAGCCCGGCCAACGCCACGTCCAGCCCGGCATCGAACAGAGGCACCATGCCGGCATCGATCGCGGCCCGTTCGATATCGGCATGGTCCGACCGGGCGAAGATCAGCCGCTCGATGGCGGCGTCGGGCTGCAGGAACTCGGCGATGGCCAGTCGGCCGCGATATCCGGTGTTGCGGCATTTCGGGCAGCCCACGGGATGCCACAGCGTGACCGGGCGGCGCTGCGTCCGCCGGGCCAGGCTGAAGCGCTCGATCAGCTCTGCCGGCGCGTCCGCCTCGCGGCGGCAGTCCGTGCACAGGCGCCGAACCAGGCGCTGCGCCAGCACGCCGCGCAGCACCGCGGTCAGCAGGTAGTCCTCGAGACCCATGTCGCGAAGCCGGGTGATCGTGGCGGCGGCCGAGTTGGTATGGACGGTCGATAGCACCAGGTGCCCGGTCAGCGCCGCCTGCACTGCGATCTGCGCCGTGTCCTGGTCGCGGATCTCGCCGACCATGATGACGTCCGGGTTGTGCCGCAGGTTCGACCGTAGAAGGCTGGCGAAGGTCAGGTCGATCTGCGGCTTCACCTGGCTTTGCACGATGCCGTCGAGCTCGTACTCGATCGGGTCCTCGATCGTGACCACCTTGCGCTCCACCGAATTCAGTGCGAGCAGCCCGGTATAGAGCGTCGTCGTCTTGCCGCTGCCGGTCGGCCCGCTGACCAGCACGATCCCGTTCGGCAGGTTGAGCGCCGCGAGGAAGCGCTCGACAACCGGCGGTGACAGGCCAAGCGACGTCCAGTCGAAGGCCACGGCGCTGCGGTCGAGCACGCGCAGCACGACCGTCTCGCCATGCAGGGTCGGGATCGTGGCGACGCGGAAGTCGATCTCTTGCCCGCGCACCGCCATCTGAATGCGGCCGTCCTGCGGCAGGTGGCGCTGCGCGATGTCGAGCTTCGCCATGATCTTGATGCGCGAGACGATCGCCGCCGAAAGGCGGGCGGGCGGGGACTCCGCCTCCCGCAGGGTGCCGTCGTTGCGGTAGCGGATGCGGAGCGTGTCGCCGAACGGCTCGATGTGAATGTCGGACGCCCGGGTCTCCACGGCGCGGGAGATGATCTGATTCACGAGGCGGATCACCGGGGCCTCGCTCGCCAGGTCGCGCAGCCGCTCCTCGTCGTCATCCGACGGGCCGGCCGCCTCGGCGGTGGGCGCGTCGACGGCTGTCCGGTCGGGATACAGCCGGTCGAACGCCGCCTCCATTTCCAGCGGGACGGCGACCTCGATCTCGATCGCGCAGCCGGTCGCCGCCGCGATCGCGGCCGGGGTGAAGCGGTCCAGCGGGTCCGCAAGCGCAACGCGAAGTGCCACGCCGTCCATGCCCAGCGGCATGGCGCGGGCATGGCGGAGGAAGCGCGCCGCCAGCCGGTCGGGAAGAACCGGCGCCGCCGGATATCCGCCGGGCAGGGTCAGCGGCAGGTTCAGCAAGGTCGCGAAGGCCGCGGCCAGGTCCCGTTCCGTCACCAGGCCGAGCTGGCCCAGCACGGCATCCACACGCTGCCCAGCCCCGCCCGCGATCCGGCGGGCGCGATCGACGCCGCGGGGTTCGCAACTGCCGCGATCGACGAGCAGGCGCAGCAGCGCCTCGGCCGCGTCGTCCGGCGGGGCGCCCTCGACGGATCGGGCGGTCGGCTTCATTGTCGGGCGACCTTTCAGGCAACGCAGCCCTGGACATAATCAGGCCGCACGGCAGCGGCAAGGCGCAAAGGAGGCGGAACGGCTGGCCGACTGGTTGCTCCCGCTGCTTGCTGCCCCGTTCATCGGCAGTTTCCTGGGCGTCCTGATCCGGCGGCTGCCGGCCGGCCGGCCCGTGGCGATGGCGCGTTCGGCGTGCGAGACGTGCGGCCGGACGCTGCAGCCGGCGGAGATGATCCCGCTGCTGAGCCATGCCTTTCAGCGCGGCCGGTGCCGCGGGTGCGGCGTCCTGATCGGGCGGTTCCATTGGATCGTAGAGCTCGCGGCGGTGGCCGTGGCGCTGCTGGTGGTGGCGTCGGCGCCACCGGAAGAAGTCTGGGCGGATTGCGCGCTCGGCTGGGCGCTGTTGGCGCTCGGTTGGATCGACTGGGAGCATCAGCGTCTGCCGGATGCGCTGACCTTGCCGCTGGTGGTCGCCGGTCTCGGCGTGACCTGGGTGCAGGACCCGGACGGGCTGCTGGACCATGCGGTCGGCGCCATCCTGGGCTACGCCGCGTTCCGGCTCATTGCGAACGTCTATCGGGCCTGGCGGGGGCACGACGGGCTCGGGCACGGAGACGCGAAGCTGCTGGCCGCCGCCGGGGCCTGGGTCGGGTTGAGCCGATTGAACGAGGTGGTGCTGCTGGGGGCGCTTGCAACGATCGGCGTGGTGCTGTGGCAGGCACGCGGTAAAGGTCTGTCCGGGCGCCTGGCGTCGCCGTTCGGTCCCGGGCTGGCTATCGCATTGATGGTCGTGCGGTTGCGCGGATAAGGCTATCGCGCATAAGTCGGGCACCCCGGCGGAGATGATCGAATGACGGAGATACTGCGAACAATAGCGGTTGGAGCCGCCCTGGCGCTGAGTTCCACCACTGCGCTGGCCCGGCCGACGCCGCTTTGCGAACGCCCGGAGGTGCTGCAAGAGGTGGCGCGCAGAATCAAAGCCTGGAACGTCTACAATGCAATCGATGAATCGACGGTAGCCGAGGCGCCCACGACGCGGCCCAACGCAGTCATGTGCCAGGCGGTCGTCACCAGCCTTTCGTATGTCTCGACGCCCGCGGGATGGGAAACGCGGCCCTCGCGTGCGCTGCACCGGTATGAGGTGCAGGTGACGGGCAACCGGTTCTTCGTGCAGATCAGCCCCTGATGGATGACCTGCAAGCCGCGTTCGAAACTTACACGGGTGTGGCGACGAAGGCCGATATCCTGGCCTGCTTCCGGCTGATCCTGGGACGCAATCCGAACCCCGAGGAGTGGCCGGGTCATTCTGCGCGCGAAGGCGAGGCGCTCTCGGCGGTGGTCGCCAGCTACTTCAACAGCCTGGAATTCATGCGGCGCCGGTTGCAGGATCCGATTGCCGGCGGCGCAGCGCCCGAACTGACCGAACTGGAGGGATTCAGCATCCTGGCAAGTCGGGATGACCTGGCCGTCGGCAGGTCTGTGTTGTCGGGCAGCTATGAGCCGGAAGTCGTCGATGTGTTCCGCGACATCCTGCGCCCTGGCATGCATGTGATCGACATCGGCGCCAACATCGGCTTCTTCACAATGTTGTCGGCGAGCATCGTCGGCCCCGCCGGATCGGTGCTCGCCATCGAACCCAATCCCCGCAACGCCCGGATGGCAGAGGCCAGCCGACGGCTGAACGGTTACGAGACCGTGACGGTGCTGCAGGCGGCAGCGGGCCGGGGTCCTGGCCTGCTGGCCATCAACACGTCCTTCTCGAACGGGACGACTTCGGCGATCGACGACGGGTTCGTGCTGGGGGCGGATACGGTGGGGTGCGTCGCCGTAGGCCAGGTGGCGCCGCCGGACCGCCGGATCGACCTGATCAAGCT
>JAYUCA010000487.1:0-21260 GCA_043740535.1 Rhodospirillales bacterium
TCCAACTCGTCGCATTCCATCAACCCGCACGTCTACCGCAGGCTGCCGTACGACCCGATCAAGGACTTCACCCCCATCGGCCGGATCTGCGACTTTCCGCTGGTGCTGGTGGTGGACCCGCGGCTGCCGGTGACGACGCCGGCGGAGCTGGTCGCGTATGTGCGGGCGAACCCGGGCAAGATCAGCTACGCGTACCCGAGCCGGCCGGGCCAGGTGGCAGGCGCGGCGCTGAACGAGGCGATGCACCTGGACATGAACGGCATCGCCTATACCAGCAGCCCGCCGGCGATGCAGGACGTGGCGGCGGGTCGGGAGGCCTTCGTGGTGACGGACCTCGCGTCGAGCCAGGGGCTGATCAAGGCCGGCAAGCTGCGGCCGATCGCCGTCACCACGGCAGCGACCACGCGGCTGGCGCCCGACCTGCCGGCGCTGGGTCCGGCGCTGGGGCTGGAGGGGTTCGACCTGCGCGCCTGGACCGGGCTGTTCGGCCCGGCCAAACTGCCGGCGCCGATCGCCGGGCGGCTCAGCGCCGAGCTTGCCCGCATCCTGCAGAACCCCGCGTTGCAGGAACGGCTGACGGCGTCCGGCATGGAGGCCACGCCGCTGGAGGGGGCCGCGTTCGGCGCGTTCGTGCAGTCGCAGCTGGCCGTGTGGGGGGCCAAGGTGAAGGCCGCGGGGATCGAGCCGGAATAGCGTCGTCATGGCCGCGACGGCGGTCCGGCGGGACCTGGCGGCGGGCGGGCTGCTGACGGCGTTCGGGGCGCTGACGGCATGGGAGAGCAGCCGTTACGCGTTCGGCACGCTGGGGCGCATGGGGCCCGGCTATTACCCGGCGCTGCTGGGCGGCGGGATGGTGGTGGTGGGGCTGCTGATCGTGCTGAACCGGGGCGGCGCGGAGGCCGGGCTCGACGAGGGGCCGCCACCGCTGGATTGGCGGGGTGCTGGGTGCATCGTGGGCGGCGTGCTGGCGTTCCTGGGCCTGGGCGCCTATGCCGGCTTCGCGCCGGCCACGTTCGCCTGCGTGTTCATCGCCGCCCTGGGGGACCGGACCGCCAGCGTGCGGGGCTCGGCGGTGCTGGCGCTGGGCGCGACCGTGCTGGGGATGCTGGTGTTCTCCTATGCGTTGCAGATGCCGTTGCCGCTGTGGCGGTTGTCATGAGCGGGACGCTGGTCGATCTGATGCATGGCTTCGGCGTGGCGCTGCAGCCGCACAACTTCATGTTCTGCCTGGCGGGCGTGCTGGTGGGCAACCTGATCGGCGTGCTGCCCGGCATGGGCATCATGGCCACGATCAGCATATTGCTGCCGCTGACGTTCGGCATGCCGCCGGTTGCCGCGATCCTGATGCTGGCGGGCATCTACTATGGGGCGCAGTACGGGGGGGCGATCTGCTCCATCCTGTTGAACCTGCCATGCCATGCGTCGCATGCCGTCACGTGCCTGGACGGCTACCCGATGACGCAGCAGGGCCGGGCCGGGGCGGCGCTGGGGATCACGATCATCGCGGCCTTCTTCGGGGCGGCGTTCGGCATCGTGATGATGATCTTCTTCGCGCCGCTGCTGGTGCACCTGGCCGAGCGGTTCGGGCCGGCGGAGATCTGTTCCCTGATGCTGCTGGGGCTGCTTGCGGGTTCCACGCTGGCGCGCGGGTCTGCGCTGAAAGGCGTGGGCATGACGCTGCTGGGGCTGGTGCTGGGGGCTGTGGGCACGGACGTCGACAGCGGGGCGGCGCGGTTCACGTTCGGGTATCTGCCGCTGCACAGCGGGATCGAGCTGGTGGCGCTGGCGCTGGGGCTGTTCGGCATCGCGGAGTTCCTGAAGAGCGTCAATGCCATCGCGCCCGTCGATACGTCGCGCATGAGGGTGCGGCTGCGCGACATGCGGCCCAGCCGGGCGGAGCTGCGGGCGGCGGCACTGCCCATCCTGCGCGGCACGATGATCGGCAGCCTGTGCTCGTTGATCCCCGGGACCGGGCCCACCATCGCGTCGTTCGTGTCCTACGCGGCGGAGAAGAAGCTGTCGAAGACGCCGGGGCGGTTCGGGCGCGGCGCGATCGAGGGGGTGGCGGCGCCGGAGGCGTCCACCCATGCCGCCGTGCAGGGGGACTTCATCCCGACCATGAGCCTGGGCATACCCGGTGACGCGGTGATGGCGCTGCTGCTGGGCGCGCTGATCATCCAGGGCATCCAGCCGGGCCCACAGCTGATGTCCGAGCACCCGGACATCTTCTGGGGGCTGATCGCCAGCTTCTGGATCGGCAACATCCTGCTGGTGGTGCTGAACGTGCCGATGATCGGGCTGTGGGTGCGGCTGCTGTCGATCCCGTTCAAGTATCTGTATCCGTGCGCGCTGTTCTTCATCTGCGTTGGCGTCTACAGCACGAACACCGACCTGTTCGGCGTGGCGCAGACGCTGGCGATCGGCGTCGTGGGCTATGTGCTGCTGCGGCTGGGCTTCCATCCGGCGCCGGTGCTGCTGGGCTTCGTGCTGGGGCCGCGGCTGGAGGAGAATTTCCGGCGGGCGCTGAAGCTGTCGCGCGGCGATTTCGGCGTGTTCGTCAGCCAGCCGATCAGCGCGGTGTTCCTGGGGCTTTGCGTCGTGATCGTCGGCGTGCAGGTGTGGACGCATTATGCGGGGCGGCGGCTGCGGGCGGCCAGTGGCCCGGCGGGGCTGGCGGGGCCGTGAGGGTGGGAACGATCGGGCCGTCGTCAGCCAGAAGAAGATCTACCGCAGAGGCGCAGCGTTCGCGGAGAAGGGTCAGTGATACCAAGTCTCAGGGAGCATGGCCCGTCATCGCGAGCCGCCCTTGCGGCGTGGCGATCCAGGGGCCGGGAGCGGTGCAGATTGCCTCTGGATCGCTTCGCCAAGCGGCTCGCGATGACGGCGGCGGGGCGGCTCGCGATGACGGCGGTGGGGCGGCTCGCGATGACGGCGGTGGGGCGGCTCGCCATGACGGCGGTGGGGGGCTTGCGATGACGGCGGTGGGAAAGAGTCATGGTCTCAGAGCCTTGATGCGCGGGGGGCGGCTGCTTGACAGCGTTGGCAGGCACGCCTCGGGATATCGCCCGACGATCGGAATGGGGCGCCAGCGTGGATGAGTCTGCCGCGCCGCTTGTCGTTGCCGAGTTCAGCACCGGCATCGCTGGCGCCTATTGCGGTTGGCTGCTGGGCCGCATGGGCGCGATGGTGGGCCGGATCGGGGGCGAGCGGTCGACGGGGACGGGCGCCTTGTCGCTGGCGCTTGGTTACCTGAACGACGGCAAGCCGGCGCGCGCGGGCTGGGGCGGGGCAGACATCGTCATCATCGACGACCTGGGGGCGTTCGAGGCGTGGTGCGGCGAACGGCTGGGCGCGGCCGCGGCGCGGGCGCCGGGCATCGTGTTCGGGGTTGCGTCCATCTTCGGGCTGACCGGGCCGTTGGCCGGGGCGCCGGCGACGGGGCTCGATGCGCAGGCGGTCAGCGGCGTGGCGTGGGCGCTGGGCGAGCCGGGGCGGGCGCCGCTGTCGATCCCGCCGGGCGTGCTGGACTGCCAGGCGGGGGCGCATCTGGCGGCGGCGTGCCTGGCGGCGCGCTTCGCGGGCGCGAGGCCGGAAGGGCGGATCGTGGATATCGCGCTGGCGGACATCCTGGCGCTGTATGTGGCGGTGAACTGCCGTTTCTATATCCATCACGGCATGCGGTGGCAGCGGGCGGGGCGGCGGGCGTCCAGCTCGGGCGGCGCATACCCGTTCGTGATCCTGTCATGCCGGGACGGCGACGTGTGCCTTTCGGGCCGCACGCGGCCGGAGTGGGAGCGTTTCGTGCAGGCTATGGGCTCGCCGGACTGGGCGCGGCTGCCGCGCTACCAGAAGCTGCGCGCCATGGGGCAGCAGTATCCGGAGGAGGTGGACGCGCTGGTGCTGCCCTGGCTGCAGCGCCACACGAAGGCGGAGATTGCGGCCATCGCGCACGAGTTCCAGTTGACGATCGCGCCGCTGCGGCATTTCGACGAGGTCCTGGAAACGCCGCAACTGCACGAGCGCGGGTTCCTGCTGGACTGGAATGGGGCCGAGCGCCCGCTGCTGGCCCCTGCCCTGCCCTTCAAGGCGTCGGCGGCGCGGCAACCGGGGCCATCGTTCGAGGCGTCGTTGCTGTCGGCCGTGCCGCCGCCGCGGGCGGCGGCGGCGGGCAAGCCGCTGGCCGGGCTGCGGGTGCTGGACCTGGGCTGGGTGTGGTCCGCGCCGCAGCTGGGCAGCATCCTGGCGCAGCTTGGGGCCGACGTGATCAAGGTCGAGCATTCCAGGCGGCTGGACAACGCGCGGATGTCCGGTGCGATCATCCGCGACGGGCAGAAGGCCGCGGGCGACAGCACCGAGATGTCGCCGATGTTCCACCAGATCAACAAGGGCAAGCGCGGCATCACGCTCAACACGAAGCTGCCGGAGGGGGTGGCGCTGGCGCGGCGGCTGGCGGCCTGCAGCGACATCGTGATCGAGAACATGTCGGCCGGCTCGATGGAGCGGAGCGGGCTGGGGTATGGCGACCTGTCGCCGCTGAACCCGGCGCTGATCATGGTGGCGATGTCCGGCGCCGGGCAGTTCGGGCCGCTGGCGGACATGCGGACGTATGCGCCGGCCATGTCGAGCTTCGCGGGGCTGGAGGCGCTGGTCGGCTATGCCGGGGAAGCGCCGGTGGGGGCGCTGAACTTCGCGCTGGGCGACCCCAACGCGGCGGCGCATGGCCTGGTCGCGGTGTTCGCGGCGCTGACGCGGCGGCAGGCGACGGGGACGGGGTGCTACATCGACCTGTCGCAGACGGAGGCGCTGCTGGCGACGCTGACGCCGTATATACTGGCGGCGCAACGGGACGGTCGGCAGCCGTCGCCGATGGGCAACGCGCATCCGGCGATGGCGCCGCACGGCATCTATCCGGCGGCGGGCGATGACCGGTGGCTGAGCCTCGCGGTGCAGACGGAGGCGCAGTGGCTGGCGCTGGGCGTTGAGATCGGCGAGGCCTGGGCGGGGGAGGCTCGGTTCGGCACTGCGCCGGGCCGGGTGGCGGCGGGCGCCGGGCTGGACCGGCTGGTGTCGGCCTGGTCGGCGCGGCATGATCGCGATGCGCTGGTGGCGCGGCTGCGCGGGGCCGGCATCGCGGCGATACCGGTGAACGACATCGACGAATTCTGGAACGACTCCCAGTTCGCCGCGCGGGGCATGCAGGAGCCGGCGGAGCTGCCGGGGCTGGGGACAGAGGGGTTGTATCGCGCGCCGTGGCTGTTCTCCGGCTTCCAGCCCGGCGGGGACGGGCGCGGGCCTTTGCTGGGCGAGCACAATGCGGCGGTGCTGAAGGGCGTGCTCGGCCTGTCCGACGCGGAGTTCGACCGGTTGACCCTGGACGGAGTGATCCTGTGACGTCTGTTGAACAGCCATCGATGCAGACGGCGGCCGGGAGTGCGGTGGCCGAGCTGCCGAGCCGGTCGGCCCATGCCTGACCCGGACCCGTCCCGCATGCCGGTGCTGGTGGGCATCGGCGTCGTGATGCAGCGGGAGGACGACCCGCTGCTGGCGATGGACCCGATGGGGCTGATGACGGAGGCTGCGCTGCGGGCCGGGGCCGATGCGGGCGGGTCGGGGCTGCTGGCCGGGCTCGACCGCGTCCTGACGCCGCGGGGCCGGTGGTCGCACAACAACCCGGGCCGGGCGATCGGCGCCGCGGTCGGGGCGCCGGGGGTGCACAGCGTCATGGCGACGGTGGGGGTGCTGCAGCAGACGCTGTTCGGCGCGGCCTGCGACGCCATCGCCGCGGGGGAGATCGGCAGCGCGCTGGTGGTGGGCGGGGACGCCGGATACCGTCTGCTGCGCGCGCGCATCACCGGCACGGAACTGCCGAAGGCGCCGGCCGGGGATGACGCGCCCGACCAGCTGCTGGCGCCGAAGGAGGAGCTGCGGCACCCGGCGGAGATCAGGGCCGGGCTGCGGATGCCTGTCGGGCTGTATGCGGTGCTGGAGAGCGCCTATCGCGCGCGACAGGGGCTTTCGGTCGCGGCGCACCGGGACCGCATTGCGGCGCTGTATGCCCGGTTGAGCGCGGTCGCGGCGGCAAACCCCGATGCCTGGAGCCGGACGCCGCATGACGCCGCCACGATCCGCGACGCGTCCGGCCGCAACCCGATGCAGGCGTTCCCGTACACGAGGCTGCACTGCTCGTCGTGGAACGTCGATCAGGCGGCGGCGCTGCTGTTCTGCTCCGCGGCGAAGGCGGATGCGATGGGCGTGCCGCGCGACCGGTGGATCTACCCGTGGTCATCGACGGAATCGAACCACATGGTTGCGGTCAGCGCCCGGGCGGACCTCGCGTCGTGTCCCGGTGCGGCGATCGCCGGGCGGGCGGCGCTGGAGCCGTTCGGGGTGGCGCCGGGCGGGCTGGACCTGGTCGATCTGTACAGCTGCTTTCCGGTGGCGATCGAGACGTATGCGGATGCGCTGGGGCTGGACCTGGCCCGCGCGCTGACGGTGACGGGCGGCATGGCGTATGGGGGCGGCCCCTACAACAACTACGTGCTGCAATCGACGGCGCGGATGGCGCGGCTGCTGCGCGGCAAGGCCGGGCAGAAGGGGCTGGTGTCGTCGGTGTCCGGCATATTGACCAAGCAGGGCTTCGGGTTGTGGTCGTCCGATCCGCCGCCGGGGGGCTTCCGGTCGGCGGACGTCAGCGGCAGCGTGGCGCGGGAGGCGGCGGAGAAGGCGGTGGCGGCGGATTATCGCGGGCCGGCGCGCGTGGCCGGGTTCACCGTGCTGCACGACCGCGACCGGCCGCCGCTGGCGATCGCGGTGGCGGACCTCGATGACGGGAGGCGCGCGCTTGCCACGTCCGCCGATCCGGCCTTGATCGCACGCTTCGAGGCGGAGGAGTTCGTGGCTGCGCCGCTGGCCGTGGACGGCGAGCGGTTCCGGCTCGGGGCGTGACGCAGGATGCGTCGGCGCACGCCGTTCGCACGTGCATGGTCCGGGCCGGCCCCATCATGCCAGGCGCCCAGAGTCTTGCCCGCTGGGGCCGGCATGGGGGTGGGACGTTCTTTGGCGCCGAACGTGGAGCCCTGGATGCCCGCTCCCGACCGTGCTGATGGCTTGCCTTTGCATCACGGTCGATCCTGCCGCAGCGCCGCGACGACCTCGTCCGTGTGTTGCCCCAGGTCCGGCGCCGGCCGGCGCACCTGCAGCGGCGCATCCCGGAACCGCATGGGGAAGCCCAACATCCGCACGTCGCCATGGCCCGGGTGGGGCACGTCGATCGCCATAGCCTGGCTTTGCACCTGCGGATCGTCGAACACCGCTGCCACGCCGTGCACGGGGCCGCAGGGGACCCCTGCCTTGTTCAGCAGCGCCACCCAGTGCGCCGCCCCGGCGGTCGCGAGCCGCGCCTCCACGGCCGCGTTCAACCGCGCGCGGTGCCGCACCCGCTGCGGGTTGGTCGCAAGCTCCGGATCGAGCTTGAGCCCGGGCAACCCCAGCGCATCCATCAGCCGGCCGAAGAAATCATCGTTGTTGGGTGCGATGGCGATCGGCTCGTCGGCGGTCCGGAACAGGCCGTACGGGGCCGCGATCGGGTGGTCGTTGCCCGAGCGCGGCACCGTGGCGCCGGTGGCGAAGTAGTCCGAGGCGAGGAACGCCAGCAGGCTGATCATCGCGCTGGTCAGGCTGACGTCCACCCGATCCCCTGCCGCGTCGGCGCCCCCCCGCTGCCGCCGCAGCAGCGCGGACACCACGCCCAGCGCGCCGTACAGCCCGGCCACCAGGTCGCTGATCGGCAGGCCGCTGCGCAGCGGCGGGTCATCCGGACGCCCGTTGCTGCTCATGAAGCCGCTCATGGCCTGGGCGATGAAGTCGAAGGCCGGGCGGTCGCGGTAGGGACCGTCGGGGCCGAAGCCGCTGATGGCGCAGACCACGAGGCCAGGGTTCAGCGCGTGGAGACGCGCAGCGTCGAACCCCAGCCGGTCGAGCACGCCCGGGCGGAAGTTCTCGACCAGCACGTCCGCATCCCGCAGCAGCGCGGTCAGCGCGTCCTTGCCGGGCTGGGACTTGAGGTCGAGCACGATGGACCGCTTGTTGCGGTTGAAGGACGCGAAATACCAGCTCAGCCCGTCTCGCATGGCGCCCTGGGACCGCACGGTGTCGCCCTCCGCGGCCTCGATCTTGATCACGTCGGCGCCGAGATCGCCCAGGATCATGGTGCAGAACGGGCCGGACAGGACGCGGGTGAGGTCCACGACGCGCATGCCGGCCAATGGCAAGGCGGGCGGCGAGGCAGGCGCTTCGGTCATGTGGAATTCCTCGGGCGAAAAAGGCTTTTGCCGAAGCCTACAGGCGGCGTTTGCGGATCACCATCCAGGCGACGCGCACCTCTGGAAGACTTGCGGCGGGCTGCTGGAAAGTGATTGCAGGAAAGCAAGCACGCGGAACAGCGGGATCAGCCACGGCAGCACGGCGCGGGCCAACGTCTCGTAGCCGATCTCGGCGATGCGGGGTTCTTTGCGCTGATGACGCCCGTCATCCTGCTCGGCGGCCTGCCTGTCCCCGGTATCACGCCGGCAAAGACGGCGTGTCCGGCGCGGCATGTCCGGTGAGCAGGTCGCCCAGAAGCCGGTTGGGGAACCGGCGGCTCAGAATGATGGCGTAGAAGCTTTCGGTCAGCTGCGGGATGCGGCAGTGCTCGACCAGCACGCCGGATGCCAGCTCATCGCGCACGACGATCGGCGGCACCAGCGTCACCCCTTCGCGCTCCCGCGCGAGGAGGCGCAGCATCGCCATGTCGTCGACTTCGGCCAGGATGATGGGCCGGATGCCCGCCAGTTCCAGCACGCGGTCGAAGCCGGCCCGGATGCCGCTGTCCAGGCTCGGAAGCAGGATGGGCTCGTGGCCGAGGTCCTCGGGAAAGCGGAACGCGGGCTTGCCGGGCCGCGGGCGGCCGACCAGGGCGACGGGCTGCTGGTTGAGCAGGTGGTTGCGGAACGGCGCGCGCGCGTCCCGCTGGGCGGCGCTGTTGGACAGCACGACATCGATGGCGTGGGCTTCGAGCTGCGCCAGCAGGTCGCGCGTCGTGCCCGAGCGCACGATCAGCTGCACGTCGGCGCGCCCGACCAGGGGGCGCAGGAACTCGAGCTGGACATTGCGCGACAGGGTCGTGAGCGCGCCCACCCTCAACACCTGGCGGCTTGCACGGGGCTGGCCCTCCAGGGTGCTCATCAACTCGTCGCCGGCCTCGAACACGGTGTCCGCATAGTCCAGCGCGATCTGCCCGGCCTCGGTCAGGACCAGCCGCCGGCCCACGCGGTCGAACAGCGGATGACCCATCTGGTGCTCGAGTTTCTGGATCTGCACCGATAGCGCCGACTGCGACAGGTTCAGCCGCTCGGCCGCCCGGGTGAGGCTGCCCTGATGCGCGACCGCCCAGAAATAGCGGAGGTGATTGAAATTCAGGGGTTTCATATCGTTCTATAAAACAGAACAGAATTCTCGAAACAATGAATTTTTCGCGGCCTGGCCCAGCAGATATGGTTTTCTTGCGGGTCATGACCCGTCATCGCGAGCCGCCGTTGCGGCGTGGCGATCCAGAGGCCGAGAGCGGTGCATGCGGCTCCTGGATCGCTTCGCCAAGCGGCTCGCGATGACAGCGATGGAAAAAAACCATGGTCCCCGAGGATGGTGCGTTATGGGAAAGCTTGCGCCGATCGATCTCCTGCCCTTCGCCGCGCCGGTGGCGCTGCTGCTGAGCGCCGCCGTTGGCTTCCTGGTCCCCGGCCGCCGGCCCCGCATCCTTCCTCGGCTGGCTGAAGCCTCGGCGCTGGTCGCCTTCATGGTCGCGGCGGGCTCGGCCGCGCTGCTCATCCTGCGCGGGCCGATCGACGGCCGCCTGGTCGGGCTGCACGGCGTCGGTCTGTCGATCCGGCTCGATGCCGTCAGCGTCGCGATGCTCCTGCTGGTCTCGTTCATCGGCTGGGTCGTCGTGCGGTTCGCCGCGAGCTATCTGGACGGCGAGGCGCGGCAGGGCGCCTTCACCGGCTGGCTCTGCATGACGCTGGCCTCGGTGCTGTTCCTGGTGCTGTCCGGCAACCTGGTCCAGCTCGTTCTGGCCTGGGTCGCAACGAGCCTGTTCCTGCACCGGCTGCTGCTGTTCTACCCGGACCGGGTCGCGGCGCGGCGGGCGGCCGCCAAGAAATTCGTCACCGCGCGCCTGGGCGACGGGGCGTTGACCGCCGCGGCTTTGCTGCTGGCGCTCGCCTACGGGACATCCGATATCGCCGCCATCCTGGACGCCGCGCGCGCCGGCAGCGGCGGCGGCCTGGCCATCAGCGCGGCGGGCTTCCTGGCGGCGGCGGCACTGTTGAAGTCCGCGCAGTTCCCGACGCACGGCTGGCTGACCGAGGTGATGGAAACCCCGACGCCCGTTTCGGCGCTGCTGCACGCCGGCGTCATCAACGCCGGCGGGTTCCTGCTGATCCGGTTCGCGGACGTGATGGTGCTGGCCCCGGGCGTGCTGGCGGCGCTGGTCATGATCGGCGGGTTCACCGCGCTTTTCGGCGGGTTGGTGATGCTGACCCAGCCGGCGGTGAAGACCTCGCTGGCGTGGTCGACGGTCGCGCAGATGGGCTTCATGATCCTGGAGTGCGGGCTTGCGCTGTTTCCGCTGGCCTTGCTGCATCTCGTCGCCCATTCGCTTTACAAGGCGCACTCGTTCCTGGCCTCCGGCAGCGCGGTGGACGTGATCGCCGGCGACCGCAGGCCTGGGCCCGTGGCCATTCCCAAGGCCGGCGCGGTCGGGCGCGCCTTCCTGCTGGCGCTGGCCATCTACGCCGTCGTCGGCTTCGGTTTCGGCTTCCAGCACAAGTCGCCCCCGGCCATCGCACTGGGCGCGATCCTGATCTTCGGCGTCGCCTACATGCTGGCGCAAGGACTGGCGGACGCAGCACCCAGGGCCTTGACCCGGCGCACCATCGTGTACGCCGTCGCCACGTCCGGCAGCTATTTCGGGCTCCAGGCCGTTGCCGTCCGGCTGACCTCCGGCGTGCTGCCGGCCGTGCCGCCCCCGGGACCGCTGCAATGGGCGCTGATCGTGCTCGCGGTCTTCAGCTTCGGCCTTGTCGCCGTGGTCCAGGCGATGTTCCCGCTGTGGGCCTACCACCCTGCGGCGGCCGGGCTGCGGGTGCATCTTTCCAATGGTTTCTACGCCAACGCGGTGTTCGACCGGCTGCTCGGCGGCTGGCGGCAGCGCGATGCAGCCTGATCTGTCCGGGGGACGGAAGATGCCGCATACCGAGACAATCATTCGCCGCGACGCCTTGGCGCTCGGCGCCGCCGCCGATCGTGCCGCCCGGGCGATCCCGCCCGTCTGGCCCTTGGCGTCCAGCGTCGCGGTCAACCCGTATCTCGGCCAGACCCATGAAAGCCTCGCCACGGCCGCTGCCCGGCTGGAGCGGGTGGCGGGCGCCGCCGTCACCATGCCGCGCAGTTGGTACCAGCAGCGCATCGCCGGCGGCGTGATCACCGATGCCGACCTGTCGGCGGCTTTGGCCGATGCGCCGCCGACGCTCCGCCCCGCCCACCTCGCGGCCCTGAAGTCCGCCGCGCTGGAAGCCAGGCCCGGGATCAGGGCGCTGCCGACGGTCGCCGACCTTGCTGCCGAGGCCTCCGGCATCGATTGGCCGGGGCTGATCGCCGAGCGTTTCGGCGCGTGGGCTGCCGGATACTTCGATGCTGGACAGGCGTTGTGGGCCGCGCCGCGGGGCCGGGGCGCCTACGCCGCCTGGCGCGCCGCGGCGACGCATGACCTGACGCCTGAGATCGCGGGGCTCGCGGGCTTTGCGACCCATGTCTCGCAGGCGCCGGAAGCCGCGCCGGACGCGCGGGCGGGCGTGGTGCAGCGGCTGGCGCTTCCGGGCGAGGCTTTGGAAACCTATTTCCACCAGATGCTGATGACTCTGGGCGGCTGGGCGCAGTATGCGCGCTATCACCTTTGGCAGGCGGAGCTTGGCGGCGCGTCGGACGACACCGTCACCGATTTCCTGGCGATCCGGCTGATCTGGGAGGCGGCGCTGTTCGACCGGTATCAGGACCGGATCGACGTCCGGTGGCGGGCGGTCGTCGCCTTGCACGCAGCCCCCGTCGCGCCGGCCGCGGGCCACGTCGTGGACGCCATCCTGCAGGAGGCGTCGGAGCGCGCCGCGCAACGGGCCCTGGCGGAAACGCTTGCGGGGCAGGCAACGAAGGCGACCCCTGCCCGGCCCGCGCTGCAGGCCGCCTTCTGCATCGATGTGCGGTCCGAGGTGTTCCGGCGGGCGCTCGAATCCATGCACCCGGATATCCAGACCCTGGGGTTCGCCGGCTTCTTCGGCCTCGCGGCCTCGCATCGCCGCTTCGCGTCGGACGTGCAGGAACTCCGCTTGCCCGTGCTGCTGAACCCCGGCCTGACCAGCTGTTCGGGCGGCCCGGCGGATGCCGCGGCTGACCGGTCGGCGCGGTTCAAGGCGCGCGCGAAGCGCGCCTGGGGCCGGTTCAGGCTCGCCGCCGTGTCCTCGTTCGCCTTCGTCGAGGCGACCGGACCGGTCTATGCCAGCAAGCTCGTCGGCGATGCGCTGGGCTTGCGCGGCACGCCGGCGCCGAGCGAGCCTGCCCCCCGGCTGGACCCCGCCCTCGATCTGGCAACCAGGACCGGTGCGGCCGAGGCCGTGCTGCGGGCCATGTCGCTCACGGCCAACTTCGCCAGCCTCGTGCTGCTGGTGGGGCACGGCGCCGACGTCGTGAACAACCCCCACGCCAGCGGGCTGCGGTGCGGGGCCTGCGGCGGCTATCCCGGCGACGTCAACGCGCGCCTGCTGGCGGCGCTGTTGAACGATCCGGCGGTGCGAAGGGGCCTGGTTCCGCTGGGGATCGACATCCCGGCCGGCGCGCTGTTTCTCGGCGCCTTGCATGACACGACGACGGACGCGGTCGAGGTGTACGCCGACGATCATCCGTCAGCGCCGCATCGGCCCGATATCCGCCAGGCGAAACTCTGGCTGGCAGCGGCAGGCGCCATCGCCCGGGGCGAACGGGCGTTGCGGCTGCCGGGGGCGCCAGCGGCGGGAAGCCTGTCGCGCCGTGGCCGCAACTGGGCCGAGGTGCGGCCGGAATGGGCGCTGGCAGGGTGCCAGTCCTTCATCGCAGCCCCCCGCCGGCGCACGGCGGGCACGACCCTGGGCGGGCGCGCCTTCCTGCATGACTATGACTGGACGATCGACCGGGACTTCCGCGTGCTGGAGCTGATCCTGACTGCGCCCGTGGTCGTGGCGAGCTGGATCAGCCTGCAATATCACGGATCGACCGTGGCGCCCCAGGTGTTCGGCGGCGGCAACAAGCTGCTGCACAACGTCACCGGCGGCATCGGCGTCGTGGAAGGGAATGGCGGCCCGATGCGCGCCGGTCTTCCGTGGCAATCGGTCCATGACGGCGTACGCTGCGTCCACGAGCCGCATCGGCTGTCCGTCTGCGTCGAAGCCCCGCGCGAGGCGCTGACCGGGGTCCTCGGGCGGCATGACGCTGTTCGTGCGCTGTTCGACAATCGGTGGCTTCACCTGTTTGCCCTCGATGACGCCGGCCGCATGGCGTGGCGCTACGCGGGCGACCTGCAATGGGCCGTCGGTTCCGATGCCGTCAGGCCCGCGCCCGACCCGCGATCGGCCGGCCACGAACAAGGCTGCCAGAGCATGATCGCTTCAGGTAGATGAAACGTTCATGCTCCAGTTTGTTATGAAGAACGCGGAACCTCGTTTCAGGTCCAAGCAACCTGAAACGATGCCGCTCCAGTCTAGCCCGCTGGCCGCACGAGCTTGCACCCCGACTCGGCCAGCGGGCGGGCGGTCTGTGCGCCGGGCGTCGTGGTCAGCAGCGTGTACAGGTCCCACTCGCCGGTGCTTTCCGCCCTGGTCTTCACGCGGAACAGGTAGGCCGGGAACAGTCCCCGTCCGTCTGCACGGATGCTGCCCTTGCCGAAGGCGTCGTCGACGGTCGGCATCGCCTTCATCCGGGCCACCGTCGCGGCGCCGCTGCGGCGGGCCTCGGCCACGCCCATGTCCGCCACGGCCTTCAGGTAGTGCAGCGTGCTGGCGTAGCTGCTGGCGTGCGCCTGGTTCGGATAGTTGCGCGGGGTGTTCGGCAGGATCCGTTTGGTGAAGGCGCGCGTCCGCTCGTTCAGGTCCCAGTAGAAACTTTCGGTCAACGTCAGCCCGCTGGCGATATCGAGCCCGAGCGCATGGACGTCGGTGATGAACATCAGCATGGGCGCGATCCGCATGCCGCGCGCCGCCAGGCCGAACTCATGCGCCTGCTTGACGCTGTTGACCGTGTCGCCGCCGGCGTTGGCCAGCCCGAGCACCTTGGCGCCCGAGGCCTGCGCCTGGGTCAGGAACGACGAGAAGTCGGTGGTGTCCGGGAAGGGATAGCGGATCGCCCCCTTCACCACGCCCCCGGCCTTGATCACCTGCAGGGTCGTCTGTTCCTCGAGCGAGTGGCCGAAGGCGTAGTTCGCGGTGATGAAGAACCACGAATCGCCGCCCGCCTTCACGGCCGCGGCGCCCGACGACACCGCCATCATGTAGGTATCGAAGCTCCAGACGATCGTGTTGGGGCTGCACTGCTCGCCGGTCAGGGCCACCGCCGTGGCGCTTGCGTTCAGGTGGACCTTGTCTTTTTGCCGGCACACCTCGGCCACGGCGAGGGCCACGGAGGAGGTCGGCACGTCGGCGATGACATCGACTTCGCCGTTGTCGATCCACTGCCTGGCGATGCCGGAGCCGACGTCCGGCTTGTTCTGGTGGTCGGCGCTGAGGATCTCCACGTCGAACCCGTGATCGCCGAAATCGGCCACCGCCTGGCGGGTGCACATGACGGAGGTGGTGCCCGTCGTGTCGCGATACGGGCCGGACTGGTCGTTCAGCACGCCGATCCGCACACGTGGCCGTTGCGCCCGGGCGGGACGCATGGGCGTTGCCGCCAGGAGAACCGACGTCGACGCGATCAGGCCGCGGCGGGAGAATTTCATGGGACGCCTCCGATAGTTTTTATACGTTTCTTGGTTCACGCGGCTGCATTGTTCTCGTTGGGGCCATGCAACGCAAGGAAACTCCATGCTGACGGGCTGGCGGCGGGCTGAACACGCCGTTCGGACGCTTCTCCGCGCAATGATCGAGCGCGCGATGGACGCCAGGCCCGCGTTCGTGCAGGTTCCTGCATAAGTGAACCAGGCGAGCTGGCCGGCGGCCGGGAAACCTTGCCCGGCGGTCAATGGGGGATGTCGGATGATCAAAGACGCAGTGTCGCGGCGTGCGCTGGGGGGGCTTGCCGCGGCGGCCATGTTGTCTCGGCCGGCGCTCGCGCAGGCGGCGCCGATCCGCGTGGGCCTGATGCTGCCCTATTCCGGCACGTTCGCGCAGCTTGGCGACAGCATCACCATCGCGTTCGAGCTGCATCTGGCCGAACGCGGCGGCAAGCTGGGCGGGCGGGCGGTCACGGTGATCAGGCTCGACGACCAGTCCGACCCGGCGGCGGCGCCGCAGAACGTCAACCGGCTGCTGAGCCGCGACAAGGCCGACGTCCTGGTGGGCACCGTCCACTCGGGGGTCGTGATGGCGCTGGTGCAGGCCTCACGCGAGAAGGGCGTGCCGCTGATCATCCCGAACGCGGGGAACGTCGCCGCATCCCGCGAGCTGTGTTCCGAGAGCGTGTTCCGGACGTCGTTCACCAACTGGCAGCCGGCCTATGGCATGGGCCTGGCGCTGGCCAAGACCGGCGTGAAGAAGGCAGCCTGGGTCACGTGGGATTATGCGGCGGGCAAGGAATCGGGCGAAGGGTTCCGTGACGGGCTGCGCGCCGGGGGGGCGGAGCTGACGCACACGCTGGTGCTGCCGTTCCCCGAGACGAACTTCCAGCCGATCCTGGCGCAGCTGCCGGGGCTGGGCGTGGAGGCGGTGGGATCGTTCTTCGCGGGGGGCGGCGCGGTGCAGTTCGTGCGCGACTACGCGGCGGCCGGGCTGCGCGACAAGCTGCCGCTGTGCGGCTCCGGCTTCCTGACCGAGGGCACGCTGGCCGCGCAGGGCGCCGCGGCCGAAGGCATCCGCACGGCGCTGCATTACGGCGACGGGTTGGAGCTGCCGAAGAACACGGCGTTCCGCAAGGCGTATCGCGACAAGGCCGGCCGGGAGGCCGACGTGTATGCGGTGCAGGGCTACGATGCCGCGCAGCTTCTGGCCGTCGGGCTCGATGCCGTGAAGGGCGACGTGGAGGCGGACAAGGCGCTGTTCGCCGCCATGCGGGGCGCCCGCATCGACAGCCCGCGGGGGGCATTCACCCTTTCGGCGGGGCACAGCCCGGTGCAGGACATCTACCTGCGGGAGGCGAAGGGCGGCCAGAACCGGGTGATCGGCGTGGCCGCGGCGGCGCTGGCCGACCCCGGGACCGGCTGCAAGCTGACCTGACGCCATGACCGCCGGGGGCCTGCTGGTCCAGGTGCTGAACGGGCTGCAATACGGTCTGCTGCTGTTCCTGATCAGCAGCGGGCTGACGCTGATCTTCGGCGTGCTGGGGGTGATCAACCTGGCGCATGGCAGTCTTTTCATGGTCGGCGCCTACGTGACGTACATGGTGGCGCAGGCCGGGTTCGGCCTTTGGCTGTCGCTGCCGCTGGCGCTGGTGGGCGGCACGCTGCTGGGCGTCGTGCTGGAGCGCGTGCTGTTCCGGCGGTTCTATCACCGCGAGCACCTCGACCAGGTGCTGCTGACCTTTGCGCTGATCCTGCTGTTCGAGGAGGCGCGGTCCTTCATCGCCGGCAACGATTTTCATAGTGTGCCGGTGCCGGCCTGGCTCGACGTGCCGGTGCCCGTGGCTGCTGGGTTCTCCTACTCCGCCTATCGGCTGGCGGTGCTGGCGGCGTGCCTCCTGGTGGCGGCGGTGATGTTCTGGACGATCGAGCGCACGCGGGCGGGTTCGGCCATCCGGGCGGCCGCCGAGAAGCCGGAGATGGTGGACCTGCTGGGCCTGGATGCTCGGCGGGTGCACATGCTGGTGTTCGGGGCGGGAACGGCATTGGCCATGCTGGCGGGCGCATTGGCGGCGCCGCTCTATTCCGTCTATCCCGGGATGGGCGACGGGTTCCTGATCATTTCGTTCGTCGTGGTCGTGGTCGGCGGCCTCGGGTCCGTCGCCGGGGCGTTCTGGGCGGCGCTGCTCGTGGGCCTGGTCGATACATTGGGAAAAGTGTTCCTGCCGGTGGGCGCCGGCGCCGCGGTCTATGTGCTGATGGCGGTGGTGCTGCTGTGGCGCCCGGCCGGGCTGTTCGCGGGGGCCCGGGCGTGACCCAGGTCGGCGGCATGCAGGTTGCGGGGCGCGGCGGCCACGTGGCGCTGGCGCTCGTCGCGACGGCGATCGCGGCCCTGCCGCTCGTCGGCTCGGCCTATCACGTCGGGTTCATGGCCACGGCGCTGGTCGCCGCGTTGTTCGCGCTCAGCCTGCAGGTGCTCGTCGGCGCCGCGGGCATGATCAGCCTCGGCCACGCCGCGCTGTTCGGCGTCGGCGCCTACACGGTGTGGTTCCTGACGCCTGCGGGCGGGGCGGCGCCGAGCATCCTGTTGACGCTGCCGGCCGCCGCGGCGGCGGGCGCCGCCGTGGCGCTGGCCATCGGCGCCCTGGCGCTGCGCACGCGCGGGTTCTTCTTCCTGATGACCACGCTCGCCTTCGGGCAGATGGTGTTCTTCCTGTTCCACGACACGCCCCTGGGCGGCGGCGCGGACGGGGTGTTCATCACCCGCCCGGCGCTCGGACTCTTCGACTGGGTCTGGGACGTGCCCCGGCGGCAGCGGCCCGCCGTGCTTCTGTGGATCGACCTCGGGGCGCTGGTGCTGGTTTATGCAGGTCTGGCCGGGCTGATGGGCACGCTGTTCGGCCGCGCTTTGCTGGGCATCCGCGCCAACGAGCACCGCATGGCGGCGCTCGGCCTGCCCACCTATCGCTACAAGCTCGCAGCCTTCGTGCTGGGCGGCGCGCTGGCGGGCATCGCGGGTCATCAATGGGCGATGACCGAGGCCTTCGTCAGCCCCGAGCTGCTGGGCTGGCACCGTTCGGCGCTGGGCTTGCTCGCGATCGTGCTCGGCGGCGTGGGCGCGCTGCACGGCCCGATCCTGGGGGCGCTCGCGTTCGCCGTGCTGGGCGAGGTCGCTGGCCTCGTGACCGAGCGGCAGCACCTGGTCGAGGGCGCGGTGATTTTGCTGGTCGTGCTGGCCCTGCCGGGCGGGCTTGCCGGGTTGCGGCGGCCGCGTGCGGCGCGGCTGCAGGCGCCTGTCGAGGACACGGCATGACCGCGCTGCTGCAGGCCGATGGCCTCGTGCGCCGCTTCGGCGGGCTTGCGGCGGTGGGCGGCGTTTCGCTGACGCTGGAGCGGGGCAGCCTGCATGCCGTCATCGGGCCGAACGGCGCCGGCAAGAGCACGCTGGTGAACCTGCTGTCGGGCGAGCTGGCGCCGAGCGCGGGGGCCATCCGCCTCGATGGGCGGGACATGACGGGATGGCCCGCGTGGCGCTTCGCCCGGGCGGGCGTGGGCCGGTCGTTCCAGCGGACCAACGTGCTGCGCGGCATGACGGTCGCCGAGAACGTGCGCCTTGCCGCGCAGGTCGGCTGTACGCCCGTCCGACGCCTGCTGCGCGCGGCCGCGTCCGAGGCCGAGCCACGGCGGCGCGCGGCCGCGGCGCTGGACCGCGCGGGGCTGGGGCCGCTTGCGCACCGCCATGCCGACATCCTGAGCCATGGCCAGCTGCGCCAGCTCGAGATCGCGATGGTGCTTGCGACGGGGCCGCTGGTGCTGTTGCTGGACGAGCCGCTGGCGGGCATGGGCCCGGAGGAGGCCGGGCGGATCGCGGACCTGCTCCGTACGTTGGCGGCCGATCACGCGGTGCTGCTGATCGAGCATGACATGGACGTGGTGTTCGCGGTGGCGGACCGGGTGACCGTCATGGTGGACGGCCTGGTGCTGGACGAGGGGACGCCGTCGGAGATCCGGGCCTCGGCCCGGGTGCAGGACGCCTATCTGGGGCACGCGGCATGACGCCCATCATCGAGGCGAGCGGCCTGCACGCCTTCTATGGCGCGAGCCATATCCTGCGCGGGATCGACCTGGTGGTGATGCCGGGCCAGGCGATCGGGCTGATGGGCCGCAACGGCATGGGCAAGACGACGCTGATCCGCACGCTGCTGGGCCTGGTTCCGGCCCGGGAGGGCCAGGTTCGGATGGACGGGCGCGACATGGCCGGGCGGCCGCCGCATCTGCGGGCCAGGGCGGGCATCGCCGTGGTGCCGGAGGGCCGCGGCGTGTTCGGCTCGTTGTCGGTGCGCGAGAACCTGGTGCTCGCCGCGCGCCCCGGCGCCGACGGGGCCACGCGCTGGCCGCTGGAGCGGGTGCTGTCGGTGTTCCCGCGCCTGGGGCAGCGCATCGGGCATCGCGGCGGCGAGCTTTCGGGCGGGGAGCAGCAGATGGTCGCGATCGGCCGCGCGCTGATGACCAGCCCGCGCCTGCTGATCCTGGACGAAGCCACCGAGGGGCTGGCGCCGCTGATCCGCGACGAGATCTGGCGCACGATCGCGCTGATCCGCGCCGACGGGATCGCCACGATCGTCGTCGACCGCACGGTGGCCGCGGTGCTGAGCGTGGTGGACCGGGCGACGGTGATCGTGAAGGGCCAGGTTGCCTATGACGGCGACCCGGCGGCCCTGGCCGGCGATGCGGAGATGCTGTCGCGCTACGTGGGCGTGTGATCGGCTGGATGGTTGGAGAGCGTTGGAACAGGTTCACAGCAGCGAAAACTGTCCTGCGCCGAGCATTGGTCGGCGGTTCGATTTCCATGGTTTGGCGACCGTGAGGGACACTGCCTCCCTTCCTGTGGCCTCTGTGGTGAACACTATTCTGACCGATGGTCGTCATTCACCCGATTGCCATGGTGGAATGCGGAGTGCATTCTACCCTACGAGGCTCGATACTTGCAATGCGTGGGAACGGGCTCAGTTGCACTTGAATGTCGATGGGGCCAGGGGCTAGGGTCCGGGCAAGAGCGGGGACGACCCCGGCACACGCAGCGGAGGGGATGACGATGCTCGATGCAATCCAGACGGCGCTCGACACCGCGGTCGAGGACGATGCGGCCACCGGGCAGTTCCGCTGCCGGCGCAACATCTTCACCGATCCCGAACTGTTCGAGCTCGAGATGAAGCACATCTTCGAGGGCAACTGGATCTATCTGGCGCATGAGAGCCAGATCCCGAACGTGAACGACTACTTCACGACGGTGATGGGCCGGCAGCCCATCTTCATCGCGCGCAACAAGCAGGGCCAGCTCAACGCCTTCATCAACGCCTGCAGCCACCGCGGGGCGATGCTGTGCCGGCACAAGAAGGGGAACAAGGCCGCCTATACCTGCCCGTTCCACGGCTGGACGTTCAACAACTCGGGCAAGCTGCTGAAGGTGAAGGACGCCGAGGGGGCCGGCTATCCCGAGAGCTTCAACAAGGACGGTTCGCACGATCTGACGAAGGTCGCGCGGTTCGAGGCGTATCGCGGGTTCCTGTTCGGCAGCCTGAACCCCGACGTGCTGCCGTTGACGGAGCATCTGGGCGAGGCGGCGAAGATCATCGACATGATCGTCGACCAGGCGCCGGCCGGGCTGGAGGTCGTGCGCGGGGCCAGCAGCTATGTCTATGACGGCAACTGGAAGCTGCAGACGGAGAACGGCGCCGACGGGTATCACGTGTCGGCCGTGCACTGGAACTATGCCGCCACCACGAACCGCCGCAAGACGCAGGCGGTGGAGGACCAGGTGCGGGCCATGGACGCCGGCACCTGGGCCAAGCAGGGCGGCGGCTTCTACTCGTTCGAGCACGGCCATCTGCTGTTGTGGACCAAGTGGAGCAACCCCGAGGACCGGCCGAACTTCGACCGCCGGGACGAATACATCGAGAAGTTCGGCCAGGCCCGCGCCGACTGGATGATCGGCCGCAGCCGGAACCTGTGCCTGTATCCGAACGTGTATCTGATGGACCAGTTCAGCTCGCAGATCCGGACCTACCGGCCGATCGCCGTCGACAAGACCGAGGTGACGATCTACTGCATCGCGCCGAAGGGCGAGAGCGACCACGCCCGCAGCCACCGCATCCGCCAGTACGAGGACTTCTTCAACGCGAGCGGCATGGCGACGCCGGACGATCTGGAGGAG
>JAYUCA010000488.1:0-3019 GCA_043740535.1 Rhodospirillales bacterium
CGGATTTCCCGCGCGCGTAATTTCAACGGCTGGTCTGTCTGGGCATGCCCCGCCAACGCGAGCGCTTCTTGCAGTGACGAAACTGAGTTTTTATTTTATACCAACGACATTAAGTAAAGACTCGTCATCGCGAGCCCTTGCGAAGCGATCCAGGACCGATCGATCAGGTCTGGCCGTCCTGGACTGCTTCGCAAGAGCTCGCAGTGACGATGCGGATCGGTCAATGCTTGATAACCCTGGTATAATACCGGGGATAAGGAGTCCTGACCTGTGCCAACCGCGGAGAGGTCTTCGTATGGTGCAACCCTGCGTAGGGCGGAAAAGCGAAGCGTAGGGCCGCCTGGAGTGGCGGATGGCGCTGCGCTTATCCGCCCTACGACTTGGCGAGGGTCAGGTCTTCGTTTCGCCGGTATAATACCAGGGATCAGAAGTGCTGACCTGGTTGGTGGAATGCGGCATGGCATTCCACCCAACGAGACCCGCCATTGCAAGCCGCGCTTGCGGCGGGGCGATCAGGAGCCGGGAGCGGTGCAGGCGGCCCCTGGATCGCTTCGCCAAGCGGCTTGCGACGACGGCGATGGCAGAGCCGTGGTATCAGGCCGGCTCGTCCGGTGCGCGCAGCAGATAGCCTGCGCCGCGGATGCTGTGGATCAGCGCGCCGCCGCCCTCGTCGGACGGGAGCTTCTGCCGCAGGCTGAAGACCAGCTGATCGACGCTGCGGTCTTCGGGGCGCCACGGGCGGCGCAGCGCGGCCTCCGACAAGGTGTCGCGTGAAACCGCCTGCCCCGATGCCGTCGCCAGCACCTCGAGCAGGGTGAACTCCGCAGAGGTCAGCGGAATGCGCTGGTTGTCGGCCGTGGTGACCGTGCGGAGCAGCACGTTGATGCGGATCGGCCCCACCACGAAGGTGTCGCGCGGCCGTGGCGAGAGTTTCGGTTCCTCGCGCCGGTTGACCCGGCGATGGACCGCCCGGATGCGGGCGATCATCTCGCGCATCCGCGGGGGCTTCACGATGTAGTCGTCGGCGCCCAGTTCGAGGCCGACGATCCTGTCCGCTTCTTCGCCCATGCCGCTGACCACGATCACGCCGCATGTGCGCTGCTCGGCGAACCAGCCGATCAGATCGACGCCGTTCGTGTCGGGCAGCTCGAGATCGACAAGTACCACGTCGGGCTTGAAGGTGGACTTCAACGCCATGCCCTTCGCGCCGGTCGGTGCGAAGGCGACGCTCATGCCGCTACGTTCTATGCTGCGGACCATCGCCTGGGCGACAGCCTCGTCATCCTCGATCAAAAGCACGCGCGGGTTGGATAATACGCCATCGGAGTCGGACTTAGAGACGTGCATACGTCTTCTCCTGTGAAGTCAACGTAAAGGGAACCTAGCAGAAAACGACGCAGTTCCAATATTTGCTTAACAATTTATGCGTCAAAAGACCGTCAAACCGCGGCCAGGAATTGTCAGATAAAACTATCTTCGCCTGAACAATCACAGTCATAGCCTGACTTGCGATCTTATTTCGGTAATCTAATTTTCACGAGATTATGAAGAAACGCATGATTTCAGATGCTTCGGTATTGGGGTCAGGCTGTGAAAATGAAGATGTTAGGAGGGTATTAATTTCTGCGGTTTTCTCTTGGGTTTGACCGGATCTGCCGGCGCCGGTTCTTCCGGCTGCGGCTGCAAGACGATCGGCCTGGCCTCGGGTCCTGCATCCGGCGGCGACAGCGTGACCGGCTGCGCCACCGGAGCCACGACCGGCGGCGCCAACACGATGGGCTGGGCAACTGCCGCAGCAGGCGCTTCCGGGGCTGGCACGACTGCCGGAGCCATCAGCACGATGGGGGGCCCGGCGGGCACTGCAACGAGCCCCGTCGACGGGGGCCGCAGCACGATCGGCACACCGGACGGCGCCTGATCCGGTACGAACTGCACCGCCGGCGCAACCTGCGCTGCTGCCGCCGCAGCGGCCTTGCTGTCCGGCGCGGCCGATGCTTTCGCCCGGGACGCCTGCGGCAGCGGCGCGCCATAGCCCTGGCTGCGCGGCAGGGCCTGGAAGCCGGACACCGCCTCGTCAGTCTCGGCCCCCGACAATTCGGGCCGCAGCAGCCGCGACGCCTCGTCCGATTTTCCGTTCATCGCCAGGATGGCGGCCAGATCGTGCCGTTCCTTCTGCGTCGCATCCGCCCGCGTGCCGATCGGACGCATGATCCGCAGCGCCTCTCCCGCGCGCCCTGTCATCGCGTACGACAGCGCCAGGTTCACCTGCGGCGCCCGCATGTCTGGGGCGGACGCGATCGCCTCTGCATAGGCGGTCTGCGCCTCGGCATGCCGTCCCTGGAGGTCGCGCGCGATGCCCAGGTTGTTCAGGGCGATGGCGTTGCGCGGATCGCTGGTCAGCGCATCGAGGAACATCGCCTCGGCCCGCACCGGGTCGATCACGAGGCTGACCCGGCCGAGCCCGACCTTGGCGGCGGCGGACTTGCTGTCCGACGCCAGCGCCGCCTCGTAGGACGAGATCGCCTCGGCGTTGCGGCCCATCGCCGCCAGCGCGTCCCCCCGGCACACCAGCAGCCGGGAGTCGGTCTGCCGCTCGGCCAGCAGGCTTTCGCAGATGTTGTATGCCAGTTCGCCCGAACCGCTCGACAGCGCGACCCGCGCCGTCGCCAGACTAGGCTTGCCGGTCAGCATGTTGTCTGTCTGCGAGGAGCAGGCAGACAGCGATGCTGCCAGAAGAATGGCGATGGCCGCAGTCGAAGTTGATTTGTTCTGCATTATACGTAAATGGATAGCCGCGTTAGCGTCCGCACGGAAGCCCCGTGTGCTTTACGATCCGCCGGATAGCGATCGTCCGATCTGGATGGCGGCGGGTCCGCCGACGATCATGAAGACGCAGGGCAGGATGAACGCGATCATCGGTAGGGTCAGCAGGACGGGCAGCCTTGCTGCCCGTTCCTCGAACTTGGTCAATGAGGCGACGCGCATCTCGTTGGACAGGGTGCGCAGGCTGTCGGTCAGG
>JAYUCA010000489.1:0-5001 GCA_043740535.1 Rhodospirillales bacterium
TCGTTGCCCAGCCACACGCCCACCACCGTCGTGCCCACCTCGCCCACGAACCAGGCGTCGCGAAAATCCTGCGTCGTGCCGGTCTTGCCGGCCACGAACTTCCCCGGCACCGCCGCCGCCCGGCCGCTGCCGCGCAGCACCACCGCCGCCATCATGCGCACCATCTGCGCGGACGCGTCGGCATCGATCACCCGCTCCATCGGCGGCCGCGCGATGGCCACGGCCCGGCGGTCCGCCTCCGCACTTTCCACCCCGGTCGCCGTCACCAGCCGCCCGCCGTTGAAGATGGCAGCGTAGGCCGAGGCCAGCTCCAGCAGCCCGACCTCGCCGGTGCCCAGCGCCAGGGACAGGTCGCCTGGCAGCGCGCTCGCGATCCCCAGCCGCCGCGCCAGGGCGGCCACCACGCGCGGGCCGCCGGCCTGCTGCATCAGCCGCACCGACGCCGTGTTCAACGACTGCGCCAGCGCCTCCTCCAACGTCACCTCGCCGCGGTAGGCCAGGTCGAAGTTCTGCGGGCTCCAACTGCCGATGCGGATCGGCGCGTCCAGCACCGTGTCGTCCGGGTGCAGCCCCCGCTCCAGCGCCGCCAGCCACACGATGGGCTTGAACGCCGAGCCCGGTTGCCGCCGGGCCGCGACGGCGCGGTTGTACGGCCCGGTCCGATAGTCCCGGCCGCCCACCATCGCGCGCACCGCGCCGGTGGCGGTTTCCAGCACGATGATGGCGCCCTGCCCGACGCCGGCCGCCGCACCCGGCCCATCCAGCACGGCCGCCAGCCGCGCCTCGGCCGCCGCCTGCAGCCGCGGGTCCAGCGTCGTGCGCAGCACCGCGTCCGCCCCGGCCGGCACCAGCGTGGCCGAGCCGTCCGCCACCCAGTCGGCGAACCAGCCCGCGGTGGCCGGCCGCGGCGGGAAGGCGATCTGCGCGCCGGCCGCCTCCGCCTCGGCCTTCGGCAGCGCGCCCGTCTCCGCCATCGCCGTCAGCACTTCCTTGCCGCGCGCCGCGGCGGCGGCCGGGTCCGTGCGCGGGTTGAACCGCGACGGCGCCCGCGGCAGCCCGGCCAGCACCGCGCTTTGCCACACCGTCAGCTTCCGCGCCGACACGCCGAAATACATCCGCGCCGCCGCGTCCACCCCCCACGCGCCCGACCCGAGATAGACCCGGTTCAGCCAGATCTCGAGGATCTCCGCCTTGCTGAAGCTGTGTTCCAGCCACACCGTCAGCATCAGCTCCTGCACCTTGCGGCGCATCGTGCGGGCGTTGGTCAGGAACAGGTTCTTGGCCACCTGCTGCGTGATGGTCGATCCGCCCTGCACCAGCCGCCCGGCCCGCAGGTTGACCCATCCGGCCCGCGCGATGCCGATCAGGTCGATCCCCGGATGCGACCAGAAGCGCCGGTCCTCGACCGCCACCGCGGCCGCCGGCAGCGCGCGCGGCATGTCGGCCAGGCGCAGCGGCTCCCCCACCACGTCGCCGAAGGTCGCGAAGGGGTGGCCGGCGCGGTCCAGCAGGGTCAGCCCCGGCCGCCGCGCCGCGTCCAGCGCCGTCTCGGGCCGCGGCAGGTCCCGCGCCAGCCAGATCAGCGCGACCGCGGCCGCCAGCGCGGCCCACACCCCCAGGATGATGGACCAGCGCAGCAGCCGCCAGGCCACGCGCCGCCGCCGCGGCGGGGCCGGCAGCGGCGGCCGGGCCGGGGTGCTGAGGGGCGGGCGGGCGAGAGACAACACCCTATTGGCCTCGAAGGGCGGAAGAGCGAAGCGTCATCCGCCTCTTCGAGCATTCGGCCAAGAGGCGGATGACACTTCGTTTTTCCGCCCTACCTGGGCGGCGTCGCTTCAACGGAAGCATTGCAGGTAGAACGTCGAGCCGTTGGCGATCTCGCCCACCTCGAAGTTGCGCTTGTCGGCGCCCGTGCTGGCGGCGGTGCGCAGCGCCACCCGGTTCTCGCGCAGGAAGGCGATCGCCTCGGCGCCCTTCACGGCGAAGTTGACGTTCTGCGGGATGTCGCCGCCGGTCATCTCGGCGATGCGGGCGGCGTTCAGCTTCGACACCACGACGCCGATCACGTTGGCCTGCTGGTCCAGCAGCGGGCCGCCGGAATTGCCGGGCTGCACCGGCGCGCTGATCTGGAAGTTCAAAGGGTTGTCGCGCAGGCCGGACAGCGCGCTGATATCCCCGGTCGTCAGCGTCGGCCCGGAGCTCAGCAGGCCGGACAGCGGATAGCCGTAGGTGACGACCCCTTCGCCCCGGCGGATCGCCGGCCCCTCGCGGAAGGTCAGCGGCGGCCCCAGCTCGGCCGGCACGGCGAGCAAGGCCAGGTCCCGCCGTTGGTCGGTCGCCAGCACGCGGGCCGGGACGCGGGCGCCCTGGGCGTTGCGCGCCACCATGCTGGCGCACTCGGCGACGACGTGGTTGTTCGTCATCACCCGGCCCTCGGCCACCATGAAGCCGGTGCCGCTGGACGCCGCCCGGCTGCCCGGCGGCGGCAGCCGGTCCGACCCCGGCTGGCTGGGCACGACGGGCGCGTCGGCGAAGGGGGAACGCGGCGGCGGCGCATCCGGCCCGCCGAGCGGCGGCGGCTTGCCCGGATACTGCGGCCCGACATACGGCCGTTTCGTGACGCCTGGCCGCGCGTCCTGTGCTAGGGCCGCACCCGCGCACAGGGGCAGAACCAGGAACGCGGCCAGGACCCTCGTGCGCATCCACGCAGACTGCGGCAGCGCCGCCGCCGCCGTCAATTGCCGTGCCGGGTTGCCGTCGCTCGATGCGTCACGCAGGATCAGGGTGCAGCAGGGGGGTGACATGAAGGGTTTGTTCCTGGACGCGGACAGCGATCTGGCAGGCTTGTATCACGCCGTGGTGCAACCCGGTGATCCCCCGGTGACGCTGAACCTCCAGGCCGAGGTGCTGCCCGACGCGCTGCCCGGCCTGCTCGCCGGCTACGACGTCGTGATCGACGACCACACCTATCTGCCGACCGAGGCGCTGCGCGCCTGCACCGGCCTCAAGCACGTCATCTTCCTGGGCACCGGCGCCCGCAGCTACATGGACCCCGACGCGCTCGCGACCTTGGGCATCACCGTGCACACCATCAAGGGCTACGGCGACACGGCGGTCGCCGAGCACGCCATCGCCATGATGTGGGCCGCCGCCCGCGGCCTCGCCCGCATGGACGGCGGCATCCGCGCCGGCCGCTGGGTGGTGACGGAGGGCATGCAGCTGACCGGCAAGACGATCGGCCTGGTCGGCTATGGCGGCATCGCGGCCGAGGTCGCCCGCATCGCCCGCGGCAGCGGCATGAAGGTGCTCGCCTGGAACCGCACGCCGCGCACCGCCGAGGGCGTGGAGTTCGTGCCGCTGGAGCGCCTGCTGGCCGAAAGCCACGTGGTGTCGCTGCATCTGCTGCTCACCGACGAAACCCGCGGCTTCATCGACGCGTCCCGCCTGGCGCTGATGCGCAAGGACGCGATCCTGGTCAACACGGCCCGCGGCGCGGTGGTTGACGAGGCGGCGCTGCTGGCAGGGCTGCGCGCCGGGTCGATCGGTCACGCCGCGCTGGACGTGTTCGATCAGGAGCCGCTGCCCCCCGGCCATGCGCTGACCACGCTGCAGAACGTGACGCTGTCGGCGCACAGCGCCTTCCGCACCCCCGAGGCCAGCGAGACCCTGGTGCGGAGAGCACTGGACATCGCCTGCCAGATCGCTAAAGCGGGATAGCGCTGCCCGCCTGGCGGAACTGGTAGACGCGGCGGACTTAAAATCCGACGTCCGTGAGGATTTGCCGGTTCGAGTCCGGCGGCGGGCATACATATCACGTCGCGAGGCAAGCATGCCTTTCAAAACACGCCCGCACGGTCCCCTGGGGAAAAGCGGCCTGGCGCCGGGCCGGTGACGGCGCGGGCCGATCCTCTGCTGCGGCCGTACCAGCTGCGTCACCTGACGCTGCGGAACCGGATCATGAGCACCTCGCATGAGCCGTCGTATTCCGAGGACGGGATGCCGAAGGACCGCTATCGGCTGTATCACGTCGAGAAGGCCAAGGGCGGCATCGCCCTGACGATGACCGCCGGGTCCGCCGTGGTGTCGCCGGACAGCCCGCCGGTGTTCGGCAACCTGCTCGCCTACAAGGACGAGATCGTGCCGTGGCTGCGCCGCCTTGCGGACGAGTGCCACGACCACGGCTCGGCGGTCATGATCCAGCTTACCCACCTCGGCCGGCGCACCGCGTGGAACAAGGCGGACTGGCTGCCGGTCCTGGCGCCGTCGCGCGTGCGGGAGGCGGCGCATCGCGGCTTCCCGAAGGCCGCGGAACCGTGGGACCTGGACCGGGTCGTGGCCGACTACGCGGCCGCCGCGCAGCGGATGCAGGCCGCCGGGCTCGACGGGTTCGAGATCGACGCCTACGGCCACCTGCCGGACCAGTTCTGGTCGCCGGCCACCAACCTCCGCCACGACGAGCACGGCGGCAGCCTGGAGAACCGGATGCGGTTCTCGGTGCGGGTGCTGCGGGCGATGCGGGATGCGGTAGGCCCCGAATTCCTGATCGGCATCCGCATGGTGGCGGACGAGGACTGGGACATCGGCCTGACCCGGACTGACGGGGTCGAGATCGCCCGGCGGTTCGCGGGCGGCGGGGTCATCGATTTCCTGAACATCGTGCGCGGCCACATGGACACCGACAACGCGCTGTCGCACGTGATCCCCATCCAGGGCATGGCCGCCGCCCCGCACCTGGACTTCGCCGGCGAGGTGCGGGCAGCGACCCGCTTCCCCGTGTTCCACGCCGCCCGGATCAACGACGTCGCCACGGCCCGGCACGCGATCGCCGAGGGCAAGCTCGATATGGTCGGCATGACCCGCGCCCACATCGCCGACCCGCACATCGCCCGGAAGGTGACGGAAGGGCGGGAGAGCCAGATCCGCCCCTGCGTCGGCGCCACCTATTGCCTGGACCGCATCTACGAGGGCAACGAGGCCCTGTGCATCCACAACGCCGCGACC
>JAYUCA010000490.1:0-3912 GCA_043740535.1 Rhodospirillales bacterium
TCTTAATCAACAAACTAGAGCATGATCGCTTCATCTACCTGAAGCGATCATGCTCTAGGTCCGTAGGTGAAGCAGCGGATGACGCTTCGCTTTTCCGCCCGACGCGGTTGAGGTGTGGGTCATCCCTCCCGCCGCGACGCGCTTTCGTGCCAGCGATGCAGCAGCAGCCAGGACAGCGCGCTGAAGGCGACGAAGATCAGGATGCCGGTGACGGACAGCAGCACCAGCGCCGCGTACATGCGTGGGATGTCCAGGCGGTAGCCGCTTTCCAGGATCCGGTAGGCCAGGCCCGTCCCCGCCGTCGCCGTGCCGGCCGTGAACTCCGCCACCACGGCGCCGATCAGGCTGAGGCCGCCGGCGATCCGCAGGCCGCCCAGGAAGTAGGGCAGCGCCCCGGGCAGGCGCAGATACCACAGCACCTGGCTGCGGCGCGCGCGATAAAGCTGCATCAGGTCCAGGAGGTTGTGATCGACCGAGTTCAGCCCCAGCGTCGTGTTCGACAGGATCGGGAAGAACGCGACCAGCCAGGCGCACACCAGCAGAGCGAGCTGCGTGTTGCGGATGTAGATCAGGATCAGCGGCGCGATGGCGACGATGGGCGTCACCTGCAGGATGACGGCGTAAGGGAACAGACTGGCCTCGATCCAGCGCGACTGCGCGAACAGGATCGCCAGGCCCCCGCCGCCGATCACCGCGGCCACCAGCGCCAAGCCGGTCACCTCCAGCGTCACCAGCAGCGAGCCTGACAGCGTGCCCCAGTCCTCGATCAGCTTGGAAAAGATGCGGATCGGGCCTGGCAGCACGTACACCGGGATCTCCTGGATGCGCACCGCCGCCTCCCACGCGGCCAGGAAAACCAGGCCCACGATGAAGGGCAGTGCCGCCAGCAGCAGGCGGCGGCCCAGCGTCTCGCTTCGCATGGAGAGGTCAGGCGGCATGGGACGGCTGCGGCGCCTGGTCCATTGCCGCCTTCAACGCCGTAGAGACGGCGCGGCAGTCCCGGGCATAGGCTTCGGTCGTGCGGTATGTCTCGTCCCGGTCGATCGGCGGCTGCACGGCCAGGTCCGCCACCACCCGGCCAGGGCGCGGCGCCATCACGACGATGCGGCTCGAGAGGTAGACGGATTCGTAGACCGAGTGGGTGACGAAGACGATCGTCAGGCGCTCGGTCTGCCACAGGCGCAGCAGGTCGTCGTTCAGGCGCGCGCGCGTGATCTCGTCCAGGGCCGCGAAGGGCTCGTCCATCAGCAGCAGGCCGGGCCGGGTCGCGAGCGCGCGGGCGATCGAGACGCGCATCTTCATGCCGCCCGACAGCTGCCGGGGGTAGGAGCGTTCGAACCCGGCCAGCCCGACGCGCCGTAGCGCCTCCGCGACCAGCGGCGCCGCCTGGCCCCGGCGCATCCCCTGGATCTGCAGCGGCAGGCGCACGTTGGCCTCCACCGTGCGCCAGGGCATCAAGGTCGGCTCCTGGAAGACGAAGCCCAGCCGGGCCTCGCCTGCCCATTCGACGGCGCCGGCCGAGGGTGTGGCAAGGCCCGCGATCAGCCGCAGCGCCGTGGATTTCCCGCACCCCGACGGCCCGAGCAGGCTGAGGAACTCGCCCTGCCGCACCGCCAGATCGACGCCATCCAGGGCCAGCGTCCCGTTCGAGAACGTTTTTCGGACTCCGTGCAGTCTTACCAGGGGGGGAAGCGGGTCGGTCATGGCGCAGAGGCGGCGTAGCACGTCCCGTGCCAAGCGCGGAAACGGGCCGCCGGCCAGCGCCGGGGCGGCTTTGCGGGAAACCCGGGGGTGGCGCATATAGCAGCCATGCGACGCTCCGTCCTGCCGTGTTGACCCGCCGTCATGCTGTCCTGCTTGCGCCGGCCGCGATCCTGGGCACGGGGCTGGCGGGCGCCGCAGTGTATCTGGGAACAAGATCGGAGCCGGCGATCCCGATCGGCGGCGCCTTCGCGCTGCTGGACGGCGCCGGACGGACGGTGACGGACCAGCAGTTCCGCGGCCGCTGGATGCTGGTGTATTTCGGCTATACCCACTGCCCCGACGCCTGCCCGACCGCGCTGCAGGACATGGCCAACGCGCTGGACCAGCTCGGACCGCGCAAGAAGCAGGTGGCGATCCTGTTCATCACGGTGGATCCGGAGCGCGACACCCCGGCGGTGATGAAGGACTACGTCGCCGCCTTCGACGCCGACATCACGGCATTGAGCGGCAGCGCCGAAGCGGTGGCGCAGGCCGCGCGGGCCTATCGCGTGTATTATGCGAAACACCCGACCAAGGATGGCGGCTACGAGATGGACCACAGCAGCATCATCTACGTGATGGACCCGAAGGGCCGCTTCGCCGCCAACTTCACGCACGAAACCCCGCCCGAGCAGATCGCGGCCAAGCTGAAGACGCTGGTATGACGCGCATCTTTCCCTTGCTGCTGCTGGCCGCCGGGCCGGCGCTGGCGGACAGCCATTCCGTGACGGTGGTGAACAGCGGCATCGAGACGATCCGCCGCATCGAGATCGGCGCCGGCGGCGACAACCGCCTGCGCGGCCAGGTGCCGCCGGGCGCGCAGGCCAGAATCACCTACAGCACCGGCTGCCAGGCGGACGTGCGCATCGGCTACGACAGCGGGCGCAGCGAGTCGTTCACCGGCGTGGACGTGTGCAGCGACCCGCGCATCGCGACCGGCCAGGGCGTGCTGGGCGGATCGGCCGTGCTGTCGTCCGGGGGGTCGGCATCGACGGGCCGCGCGGCCCCGGCCGGCAAGCCGGGCGCGACCACGGCTTCGACGCTGCCGGCCAAGGCGCCGCCGCCGGTCGTGCCGCCCTGGACGGGCAAGAGCATCACGAAGCGGTTCGGCGGGATGGACTGAGGGGCGCCGGATGATCGCCGGCCGGTCTGCGCCCCGCCTTCTGGCTGGATTCCTGGGCGTGGCGGTGGCGGGGGCGGCCGGCCTGTGCGGGTTGGTCGTCGCAGCCGGGTTGGCATTGTCCTGGCCTGTACGTTCCGTGGTCGGACCGCCGCCGGAGGGGCTGACCGCTCTCGAGATTCCGTCGCCGTCTGGAGCACGGCTGCGCGCCTGGTGGCTGCCGCCCGCAGCCCCGGGTGGTGGCGTGGTGGTCCTGATGCACGGGGTGCGGACGAACAGGACCAGCCTTGTGGCCCGTGCCCAGGTGCTTCGCGCCGAAGGCTTCGGCGTCCTGCTGTTCGACTTCCAGGCGCATGGCGAAACCGTCGGCAACCGGATCACCTTCGGCCAGCGGGAAGCGATGGACGCCGAGGCGGCCGTTGCCTTCGCGCGGACTGCTCAACCAACCGAACGCGTCGGCGCGATCGGCCTCTCGATGGGTGGCGCGGCGGCCTTGCTCGGCACGCGCCCGTTGGACGTCGATGCGCTGGTGCTCGAATCCGTCTACCCGACCATCGATGCCGCGCTGGCGAACCGGCTGCGCGAGAGGTTGGGCGGTGTTCTCGGGCCGGTCATCGTGCCGGTCCTTACGCCGTTGTTCATGACGCTGCTGCCGCCGATCCTGGGCGCGACGCCGGCCCAGCTTCGCCCGATCGACCATATCGGCGCGATCAAGGCGCCGCTTCTGCTGGCGTCCGGCACGGCCGATGAGCGCACGCCGATCAAGGAGGCACGCGCGCTGTTCGACCGCGCGCCAGAGCCGAAGACGTTCTGGGCCGTCCCCGGGGCCGCGCACGTGGACCTGGAACGCTTCGACCCCGAAGGCTATTGGCGGACCGTGCTGCCGTTCCTGACCGCGGCCGTTCGCGCGCCCGGCCCTTCCGCCGGGCGGTCGCGCTAGAGCGGTACCTCTACGATACCATCTAAAATTAGGTTTAATATGAGACGGTATCGGCAAGGACAATGTATTCCCCGAAGGGGGACTTTTGCGCTCTTGCAGGCCGGGCGCC
>JAYUCA010000491.1:0-2637 GCA_043740535.1 Rhodospirillales bacterium
CCGGCCATCGTGGTCAACGGCGCGCCGATGCGCAACATCGCCCCCTGCGCCACCTGCCACGGCGGCGTGGACAACAAGACCGGCAGCGCCTGGCTGGAAGGCCAGTCGCCGGTCTACCTCCGCGCCCAACTCGAAGCCTTCGCCTCCGGCGAACGGAAGAACGACATCAGCCAGCAGATGCGCAACATCGCCCGCGGCATGTCGCAGCCCGAGATCGCCGCGGCTTCCGCCTACTATGCGAGCCAGCCGGGCACTCCGGGCGGGCGGCCGCTCGGTATCGAGTAGCGGCTAAACCCGCCGCACCACATAGCTCTCTTCCAGCGCCAGCACGATCGTGTTGGCATGCGCCGGATCCTGCGCCCCGATCATCAACTCCAGCTCGGCCGCCTGCAAGCTGGGCGCCCCACAGCTCGGCGCCTACCCGCACGAGCTGTCCGGCGGCCAATGCCAGCGCGGCTTTGACCCCATTCAGGCGCCATGCGTCGCGCCAGAGGTCTCGTAGCCGTGCTTTTTTGGGTATCCTTTGGTAGCGCGAACCCCGGATGGCCTGACATAGCCCTCTGTGTTCCAGAAGACGGGTTTGAGGAAGAACCTTGCCATGAATGGTCACCTGCGATGGTCTGTGTTGGACTACGTCGCCGACATAAAAACCTCCATCGCGCAGCGGTCCCTGCACCTGTGGACCGGCAGACGCCCGCGACGCGATCGAGGCGGAGCGCACAGGCAAGGTGCTATACCTCCGACGCCGCGACATTTCCGAGCACCACGACGGGCAGTTGTTGCGGGATGCGGTGTCGGCGCACCCCGGGCGTTGATCCGCGCGTCTGCGGGGATACAGACACGATGCGAACGTCACATTCCCGGTTCCGGGCTGCCGGCGTTTGCTTCGGGCCGTTTTGGCAGTGCTGCGATCTCGGCGCCATTCTGCTGTTCGGCCAGGCGCACGTCGTGCAAACTTTGCAGGTTCATCCAGAACACCGGGCTGGTGCCGAACCAGTGGCCCAGGCGGAGTGCCGTATCGCCCGTGATCGCGCGCTTGCCCTGGATGATCTGCGTGACGCGGTTGTGTGGCACGCGAAGTTGCCGGGCCAATTCGGTGGGCGTCATTTGCATCTCCGCCAACTCGTCAGCGAGAATTTCACCGGGATGGATGGGTGCGCGGGCCATGCGGAGGACGCTCCAATGTCAGCGATGGTAATCGACAATCTCTACGTTGCTTGGACCGGGCTCGGGCGGGTTTCATTCAAAGCAGATGCGCCACTGTAGGTTTACCCGGATGCTCCATTGGTTCCTTCGATCACCGCGTAGCGCTTCCAGTCGGTTTGACGGTAGCTGTCGGAGGTCGTCCAGACACGTTGCCGCCTCCAGTATCATCAGGCGCTTCTCCGCCTGCTGGCGGAACCCCTCGAAAACTCTGACTAGGTTGCCCTCGGCAAACAGCCTGGTGCGCTTGTCCCGGAAACTTACGATCACGACTGCGCGCCTAAGCCAAGTCGTCTAATACGATGGACGTCCGCCGTCCATATCATTCAATCCACCCTAAACCCGCCGCACCACATAGCTCTCCTCCAGCGCCAGCACGATCGTGTTCGCATGCGCCGGGTCCCGCGCCTCGATCATCAACTCCAGCTCGGCCGCCTGCACGCTGGGGGCGTCGAACAGCCGCTGGTGCACCACCTCGATGATGTTGCCGCCCTGCGAGCCGATCCGCCCCGCGATGTCGGCCAGCACGCCCGGCCGGTCCGGGATGTCCATCACCAGCCGCAGCAGCCGCCCGTCGCGCAGCAGGCCGCGCAGCAGCACGTTGGCCAGGATGCGGCCGTCGATGTTGCCGCCGCACACCACAACGCCGACCCGCTTGCCGGCAAACCGCTCCGGGTGCACCAGCAACGCCGCGACGCCCACCGCGCCCGCGCCCTCGGCCACCTGCTTGGCGCCTTCGGCCAGCAGCGCGATCGCGTCTTCCACCACGCGCTCCGGCACCACCAGCACCGCGTCGACGTGACCGCGGATCACCTCCAGGCAATGCGCGCCGATATGGTGCACGGCGATGCCCTCGGCGATGGTGGGGCCGCCCGTCTCGACCGGCCTGCCGGCCAGCGTCTGATGCAGCGAGGCATAGCCCGCGACCTCCACCCCGATCACTTCGATGCCCGGCTTCAACGCCTTGGCCGCCACGGCGCAGCCGGCGATCATGCCGCCGCCGCCGACCGGGATCACCAGCACCTCCAGGTCCGGCGCGTCCGCCAGCAATTCCAGCGCCAGCGTGCCCTGGCCGGCCATCACGCCGGGGTCGTCGTAGGGGTGGATGAACACCAGGCCGCGCTCGGCGGCCAAGACGTGCGCATGGGCTGCGGCCTCGGCCAGGCTGTCGCCATGCAGCACCACGGTGGCGCCCCAGCCGCGCGTCCGCGTCACCTTCGTGGCTGGCGTGAAGTGCGGCATGACGATGGTGCTCGCGATCCCCAGCAGGCTGGCGTGGCGCGCCACCGCCTGCGCATGGTTGCCGGCCGACATGGCGATCACCCCGGCACGGCGCTCGGCCTCGGACAGCAACGACAGCCGGTTTGCCGCCCCACGCTCCTTGAACGACCCGATCGCCTGCAGGTTCTCGAGCTTCAGCGTCACCACAGCGCC
>JAYUCA010000492.1:0-2139 GCA_043740535.1 Rhodospirillales bacterium
AAGCGATCCACGGTCGATCGGGTGCGTGTGGCTCCTGGATCGCTTCGCCAAACGGCTCGCGATGACGAGGTAGGGCAACGTGAAGCAATCACGCTCTAATCTAGGCTTGCGAGCCGACAACCCTGCCAATGGATTGCATCGGGATGATGCTGGCAGGCTCATGCCTCAAGCGAAGTTCCCGGTATTCGAAGCAACGCCGGACGGCGGCCAGCACGACCGGCATGCCATAGGACTTGGCAACGATTTCGTCGAACAGAACGCCGCATTCCGAATCGGTCTCCATCATCAGGTTCGGCGCCGAGGTGAGCGCCACCAGGCGCGGCCGGTCGTGGCGGGCAAGCAGGGTGTAGACCAGTTTCGCCGTGGCCAGTCCGTCCAGCTCGGGCATCTGAAAGTCGATGACCGCGACATCGTAGGTCCTGGCCATGATCAGGCGCAGCCCCTGGATCCCATCGGCAGCCGCGTCGACGAGATAGCCGTCCGCCTCGAACGCGGCCTGCAGCAGCATCCGGACAGACAGGTCGTCATCGACCAGCAGGATTCGTCCCGGCGCGGAGCCGGGATCGTCTGTCGCCTCGCCGGCCCCGTGCGTCAGTAGAATATCTTTTTGGTTCGTCGATAGCGCGGCATAGACCATACGGTCTTCCGCATCGACAGGCACGCGACTGCGCGCGGGGGCCGCCGCGTGGCATCGCTGCACGGTCGCCAGCAGCGACGGCAACGAAACGGGCTTGCCCTCGATCGCGTCGAAGACCGCCCCGGTGCCTGCCATTCGCGCCCGCAATGTCTCGGGCGACGAGGTCAGCGCGATCAGCCTGGCGTGCACGCGCTGCTCCGGAAGGGCCTGGATGACCCGGGAAACGGCCAACCCGTCGATCTCGGGCATCCGATAGTCCAGCAGCACGATGTCGAAGATCCCGATCTTGATGCGGCTGATCGCCTCCCGCCCGTCATGCGCGACATCCACGTACCAGCCCTCGGCTTCGAAAAACCGCGCAAGGACGGCGGCCTGCAGGGGGTCGTCTTCGGCTATCAGGATCTTCAACCGCATAGCGACCTCCGTCGGACCGGATCAACCTATCGACGCGAAGTTTGAGAAACCCTAATTTTGCAGCGCGCCCGGTTCCACCAGCCGCAGCCGATGCCGTCGAAGCTCCCGCATGCTCGCTTCCACCGCCGCCCTGAACTCATCGGCAAGCCTTGCGATGTCCGCCCCCGCGGTCCGCAGCCCATGCTCGAACCGTTGCCCGGTCTCGGCCAGACGCTTGCAGCCGAACATCCCGGCGCTGCCGCCCAGCGCATGCACCGCATCGGCCAGCGCCTCGTCAGCGGTCACCCCGGGGGCTGCGCCCTGCAGGGTGCGCAGGATCGCCTCCGACCGCTCCGCAATGGTCCCGAGGTAGGCGTCGAGCGCATCGGGCGCCAGCAACGCGCAGATCCGGTCGAACATGGGGCCATCGAGGATCGGCCGGGCCGCATCAAGCTCCAGCGTCATGTTCTGGTCCAAGCATCACCACCTGTCATCGGCGCGGGCCTGCCCGTCGATGGGCCCCGCCGATCCAGTCTGACTTCCCAGTCCTTAACGAACTGTCACCCTGCCCCGCCGCCGCTTGCTCCGCCGGTCATCAGCATGCTTATCATCCCGCGCAGATGACGCCGCGTGCAGGGAGGCACCGACTTGGACGCACCCACCGACCCGCGCGAAGGCATCGGCCGCTCCATCCGCCGCACCGAGGACGACCGCTACCTCCGCGGACGCGGCGAGTTCATCGCCGACATCCGCCCGGCCGGCACGCAGGACCTCGCCTTCGTCCGCAGCCCGCTGGGACACGCCCGCATCCTGGCCGTCCGCAAGCCGCCCGGTTTCGAAGACCGGGTCTTCGTCGCGGCGGACCTCGTGGGCGTCCTGCCGCTGACCGTCGTCTCGGCCCTGCCCGGCTTCAAGCCGTCGTCCCAGCCCATCCTCGCCGACACCGTCGTGCGCCATGTCGGCGAGGCCATCGCCGTCTGCGTCGCCGCCACGCGCGCCGAAGCCGAAGACCTGGCCGAGCGGGTGGAGATCGACTTCGAGGAGCTGCCCGCCATAGCCGACATGCTGGCCGGCCGGGCGCCAGGCGCCCCTCTGCTGCACCCGCACTG
>JAYUCA010000493.1:0-1977 GCA_043740535.1 Rhodospirillales bacterium
TTGTGGGCCCGGGGCCCGGGCGCGGGGCCCCCCGCCGCGTCCCGCCGCCCGCTTTCCATCACCCCGATCGCCTGCATCAGCCGGTCCGGCACCCCGGCCGCCCGCTCCGTCGCCGCGATCGCGACCTGGCACAAGCTTGAAGACGCTTCGGCCCGGGCCTGCCAGGGAAGCAGCAGCATCAGCAGCAACAGCGCGATCCGGGTCTCCATGCCGCACATGTGCCAGCGACGCCTGAACAAAAGCTGAAGCTTCTGACATTTACGTTACGTAAAGAAATGGTGCGCCGCGAAAAACCGCTTGATTTGAACGGCTCCGAGGCGCATTATGATGTCTACAGCGGGGCTTCGGCCCCCTGTTTGGACGTTTCCTCCCTAAACTTGGCGGCGCTTTCGGGCGTCGCCATTTTTTTCGCGGCGCTGCCGATCACGGCTCCAGCAGCACCGGCGCAACCTCGGCCAGCCGCGCGGCCAACGCCGTCAGATCGCGCTGCAACGTGGCGAAACCGGGCCGGCGCACGAACCGCTCCTCGTCCATATACAGGCTTCGCGCCAGTTCGATCTGCAGCGCGTGCACGCCTTCGCGCGGGCGTCCGTAGTGCCGCGTCACGTAACCCCCGGCATAGGGATCGTTGCGCCGCACCTCATAGCCCATGCCCGCAAGCGTCGACTCCACCAGCCGCGTCACCCGGCCGGAACACGCCGTTCCGTGCGCGTCGCCCAGCACGATGTCGGCCGGCGTGCCACGTCCGGCATGCGACGGCATCGAATGGCAGTCGATCAGCAGGCACGCGCCGAACCGCGCCCGTGTTTCCTCGATCAGCGCCGTCAGCATGTCGTGGTACGGCTTCCAGCAGGATGACACCCGGAACTCCGCCTCGCTGAACGGCAGCTTGGCGCGATAGATCGACTCGCCCGTCGCCACGACGCGCGCCAGCGTGCCGAGGCCGGCGCCCACCCGTGCGCTGGTCGTGTTGACCCAGGCCGGCAGGTCGCCCTCGAACATGTTGGGATCGAGCTCCCACGGCTCCCGGTTCGGGTCGCAATAGGCGCGGGGGAACGTGGCCGCGATCAGCGGGGCCCCGGTGCCGGGCACGAGGGCGAACAGCTCCTCGACGAAGCTGTCCTCGCTGCGGCGCAGGCCCATCGGGTCCAGCCGCGCCGCCTCGATGAACGAGGCCGGGTAGTTGCGGCCGGAATGCGCCGAGGCGAAGACGACCGGCGCAGTCCGCTCCGCCGGCATGACGAGGTCGAAGGGGGGCGGCGCACCGGGAATGGCATGATCCATGCCGCCATTGAAGCCTCGCAGACCGGTTCTGTCACGCCCGCGCTGCCTGGCGGCACATGGACGGTTGCGGAACCCGGGCGTTGGCTTTAGAACGCCGCTCTCGGATGGGCGCGTAGCTCAGCGGTAGAGCATCGCCTTGACATGGCGGGGGTCACAGGTTCAATCCCTGTCGCGCCCACCATCCGAACCTTTCTGCAACGGCCGCCCCCTCGTCAGGCTGGCCGGCCGGGGATGCGGTGCCGGTAGGCAAGCGCCTCCGCCACATCGGTGCGCCGCACGATGGCCATGCCAGCCAGGTCCGCGATCGTGCGCGCCACGCGCAGCACCCGGGTGAAGCCCCGCGCGGACAGGCGCAGCCGCTCGGCGGCCTGCTCGGCCATCGTCCGGGCCTCCGGATGCAGCGCCAGCGTGTCCATCGCCGCCTCGGCGTTCGTCGCGGCGCCCTCGGGTCCGAACCGCTCCCGCTGCGCATGGCGCGCCGCGGCAACCCGCTGGGCCACGGCGTCGCTCGTCTCGCCCGGGGGGGCGCGGGACAACTCGGAAGGCGGCGTCGGGTGCACGTGCACCACCATGTCGATGCGGTCCAGCAGCGGGCCAGGGCAATCGCTTGAACGGTTCAGGGATTCCGGCGCGGGCTGAAGTCTGATTCATGGGAAACCTCTCATTGAGGAGGTTTCCCGATGCCCGGCCCAT
>JAYUCA010000494.1:0-9087 GCA_043740535.1 Rhodospirillales bacterium
GCAGGCGGCCGGCATCGACCCGCTGCAGCACTATGAGACCTACGGCTGGACAGAGGGCCGTGACCCCTCCGCACAGTTCAGCACCAGCCAGTACCTGGCCGCCTATGCCGACGTGAAGGCCGCCGCGATCGACCCGCTGCTGCACTTCGTCGCCAACGGCCAGGCAGAGGGACGCAGTGCGTTTCCCGCTTATACCAGCGGCACTCAGTACTGACTCGTCGTCACGAGCCCTTGCGAAGATCCGGGACCGATAGATCAGGTCTGGCCGCCCTGGACTGCTTCGCATCAGCTCGCAGTGACCATGCGGACCGGTCAATGCTTGATATCGCTGGTATCAATCCCATCAATCCGACGCTGGCCTAGGCCCCGCTGCCGTGCAGCGCCACCGTCAGCTCCCGCCGCAGCGCGTTGAACTCTACCGAGGACACATCCCGCGGCCGGGCCAGCGCCACCCGCGTCTCGCCCACGATCCGTCCCGGCCCGGTCGACATCAGCACCACCCGGTCCGCCAGCACCAGCGCCTCTTCGATCGAGTGCGTGACGAACACCACCGTCAGCCCGGTCGCCGCCCACAGGGTCAGCAGCTCGTCCTGCAGCCGTTCCCGCGACATCGCGTCCAGCGCGCCGAAGGGCTCGTCCATCAGCACGAGCGCGGCATCGTTGGCCAGCACCCGCGCGATCGCCACCCGTTGCTTCATGCCGCCGCTGAGCTGATGCGGGAACGAATCGGCGAACCGCGTCAGCCCCACCATCGCGACGAAGCGCTCCGCCCGTTCGGCCACCTCGGCGGCCGGCAGCCCGCGCGACCGCGGCCCGAACGCCACGTTGCCGCGCACCGTCAGCCATGGGAACAGCCCGTAGTCCTGGAACACCATGCCGCGGTCCGGACCGGGCCCGGTCACGGCACGCCCCTGCATCAGCACCTGGCCCGTCGATGGCGCCTCGAACCCCGCCATCAGCCGCAGCAGCGTGCTTTTGCCGCAGCCGCTGGCGCCGATCAGGCAGACGAACTCGCCGGGCGAGATCGCAAGGTCCGCCCCGCGCAGCGCCTCCGTCCCGCCGGGGTAGGTCTTGCCGACGCCATCGACCCGCAGCAGCTCCGGCAGTTCCCCGTCACGCATGCAGCGGGCTCCAGCGCAGCAGCCGCCGCCCGACCGCCTGCACCGCCTGGTCCGACAGGAAGCCCAGTACCCCGATGACGATCATGCCGGCGATGACGATCTCCGTCCGGCTGAGCTGCCGCGCATCCATGATCATGGCGCCCAGGCCGGTCTGCACGCCGGTCATCTCGCCCACGACGATGACGACCCAGGCGAACCCCAGCCCCAGCCGCAGCCCGGTGAAGATGCCGGGCAGCGCGGCCGGCAGCACGACGCGCGGGAAGATCATCGCCCGGGTGGCCCCCAGCATCGACGCCGCCTCGAACAACCGCGTCTCCACGCTGCGCACGCCAAAGATCGTGTTGACCAGAATGGGGTAGAACGCGCCCAGCGCCACCAGGAAGAACGCGCTGCGCGGCCCCAGGCCGAAGATGATCATCGACAGCGGCAGCCACGCCGTGACCGGCACGGGGCGCATCAGTTGGAACGCCGGGTCCAGCAAATCCCGCACCAGCGCGATCCGCCCGATCAGCAGCCCCAGCGGCAAGGCCAGCGCCGCGGCCAGCAGGAACCCGCCGTAGACCCGCCCGGCCGAGGCCAGCGCATGGGTCAGCAGCGTGCCGGTGAACGCGTCGCCATCCTGGCCGACGGCCAGGTCGCGCAACGCATCGGCCACCTCCATGGGCGGCGGGATCAGCCCGTAGCCCGGCCCCCGTGTGGCCAGCCACCATCCCAGCAGCAGCAGCAGCGGGACGGCGGCCGCCAACCCGCCCTGTCGCAGCCTGCTCAAGAGGTGGCGACGGCGTCGGAGAAGCTGGTGTTCAGGAACGTCGCGAAATCAGGTAGTTGCTTGATCTGCTTCAGCGCCAGCATGTGCTCGGCATAGATCTTTGCCTGCGCCAGCATCTCCGGCGTCATGCGCCAGTTCAGCTCGACGTTGGGGACGCTGACCTCGACCGCCTCTTTTTTCTGGCCGAGCTTCTGCACCGTCATCGTGACCATCTCGTCCTTGTGCGCCATCGCGAACTCGCTGGCCCGGCGCTGCATCTGCACCAGGTCCCGCACCAGGCCAGGCTTCTGCGCCACCATGTCCGCATGGGTCGCGACGATCATGTTCAGGCTGCCCATCGCGGTGGAGTAGGGGTATTCCAGCACCCGCCCGACGCCTGTCGTCACGCTGACCGCCGGCGCCGGCTCGGCGCCCACATAGGCCTCCACGTCGCCGCGGGTCAGCGCGGCGTGCATCTCGCTGAAGCTGACGCGCACGGGCTGGACGTCCTTGATGCCGAGACCCTCCATCCGCAGCCGCTCCAGCATGAACACCTCCTGCGTCGATCCCGGCCAGATCGCGACGCGGCGGCCCTTCAGGTCCGACAGCTTCTGGATGTCGCTGTCCTTCTTGACCACGATCGCCATGCCGCGGTTGCAGGCGGAGCTGACGACGACCAGCGGCTCACGCGCCGACGCGCTGAAGATGCCGGCGGCGATGCCGAATGTGCCGAAGTCGATGGATTTGGTGACGACGGCGTTCTTGCAGTCGGCCGGGTTCTCGAACGAGATGACCTCGACCGTCGTGCCCGCGGGTGCGAACTTCTCATAGAAATAGGGCGTCATCGAGTGGATGAGCTTCAGGGCGCCCATCCTGATGACGGCGCCCTCGGCACGGGCCGGGCGGATGAACGGGGCGGCCAGGGCGGTCAACAGGATGGTGCGGCGGCTAGGGGTCATGACGTCCTCCTTTGCCGCCGCACGATGCAAGCGCCGTACCTGAACCTATCTGCTAATCAGGCCCGCGCTGACCACCCATCAGAAATCGGCCATCAGCGCGTCGATGTCCGACTGCTCCATCGCCTTGCCCGGCAGTTGCGGCCCGTTCGTCAGGCTCATCTCCGCCGGCGGATTGTGATCGATCTCCTTTCCCTGACCGAACACGTGCAGGATTTCGCCCACTTTCTGCTCGATCGCCTTCAGCGTCCCGACCACCTTCGTGATCCGCTGCCCCGTAATGTCCTGGAAGCTGCACGCCTCGTAGATCTTCGTCGTCTCCCGCTGCAGCAACGCCGAATCCACCGGCTGCCCCGAATCGGCCGCCGCCTCCAGCGTCTCGCAGACCTGCAGGATCACGTCGGTGGCCGAGGCGGTATGGGCCACCACCGCGTCCAGCTCATCGGTCGCCGCCGGGATGTGCCCGGCGATGAACGGACCCGCGTCCAGGCGCTGCAACTCGGTCCGCGTGTTGGCGATCGTGCGCGCCAGCTCCTCCACCTGGACCAACAGCTCCGCATCCGACATCTGCGCCGCCAACCGCCTTACGATCTCGATCGGCTCATCATGCATGACCCAGCACCTTCTCGATCTTGCTCTGCAACGTCTCCGCGTTGAAGGGCTTGACGATGTAGTTGGAAACCCCGGCCTGCTTGGCCGCCACGATGTTCTCCGCCTTGCTTTCCGCAGTCACCATGATGAACGGCGTCGGCTTCAGCCGCTGGTCCGCCCGCACCTCCTGCAGCAACTGAAGCCCCGTCATCGGCTCCATGTTCCAGTCGCTGATCACGAGCCCGAACTGCCCCGCGCGCAGCTTCAGCAGCGCCTCGCCGCCATCCGACGCTTCTTCCACGTTGTTGAAGTTGATCTGCTTGAGCAGGTTGCGGATGATCCGCAACATCGTCTTGTAGTCGTCAACGATCAGGACGTTGATCGAACGGTCGATCGACATGGGCCGCCTTTCCGGTCTACTAGCCCGCAGACATTACCGGGAGAAACTTAATCCCACGTTGCGCCTGTCTTCGCGTCCGAAGCATCTGCAGGCCTTGGTTTCCGGCCCTCCTGCCATCCCACCGTCTCGAAATGGATCAGCGGGTTCATGCCTGCGCCGCCACGTCAGGGTATTCTTCGAGGTAGTGCTTCGTGTCGAAGTAGGGGGTGGGCGAACGCCCTGCTTCCACCCTGTCGCCATGAAGTGCTCGACCGGATCGATCCCCGACGCGGCGACGTCTGCATTCTGCTTCAGATAATACTCGCGATCGAACATCAGCGGACCAACCGCGCTTCTCAAGGGCGTCAGCGATCCGAATTCGCCACATCCGGCAGCGGGCACCGGGCACCGGGCAGCGAGCGCGGGCCGGGTCCATCGAAACGGCTGGCCTGCGTCACGCTGATCGGGTTGCGCCTGTTCGTGGGGAACAGGATCAAGCCGCTGGCCCTCATCCACCACAGCGGATGAAGCGCAGGCAAAATCATTACTCGTGCAACCCGTCGCTCCCAGCGTCGCGGCCCCGCACCGCCTGCCATAACCCCAGCAACGCCAGCGAGAACAGCCCCAGGATGCAGGCGGCCGCGGCCAGCGTCGGGCTCAGCGTCTCCCGCAATCCGGAAAACATCTGCCGCGGCAGCGTCTGCTGCTCCGGGCCCGCCAGGAACAGCGTGATCGCCAGCTCGTCGAACGACACCGCGAACGCGAACACCGCCCCGGCCCCGATGCTGGGCGCCAGCAGCGGCGCCAGCACCCGCCGGAACGCCGACCCCGCGGTGGCCCCCAGCCCCCGCGCCGCCAGCAGCAACGCGGGATCGAAACCCTGCAGCCCCGCCAGCACCGCCGCCACCGTGTAGGGCGCGCCCAGCACCGCATGCGCGATCACGAGGCCCGTCAATGTGCTCGTCAGCCCCACCCGGCCGAAGGCCAGATACATCGCCAGCCCGGTGATCACCGACGGCGTCACCACGGGCGCCACCAGCGCCGCCAGCACCAGCCGCCGCCCGGGGAACCGCCCGAAATGCAGCCCCAGCGCCGCCAGCGTGCCCAGCGGCGCCGCCACCAGCACCGTCAGCCCACCCACGAGGAAGCTCGTCCGCGTCGCCGCCAGCCAGCGCGGATCGTTGAAGAACGCCGCATACCACCGCAACGACCAGCCCGGGATCGGCAGGCTCAGCAGGCTGGACGACGAGAACGACAGCGGCGCCACCACCAGCAGCGGCAGCACCATCAGCACGACGATCGCCACCGTGACCGCGTTCAGGGCCCTCATCGCGGCCACGCCAGCCGCAATGGCGCCCACAGCGCCAGCATCGATGCCGCCGTGCCCAGCAGCAGCAGCACCGCCAGCGCCGCCGCCATGCCCCAGTTCAGCGTCTCGCTGACATAGGCGGCGATGAAGGCGCCGACCATCTGGTCGCCGGGGCCGCCCACCAGCGCCGGGGTCACCCAGAACCCGACCGCGATCAGGAACACGATGCCGCCCCCGGCCATCACGCCTGGCAGCGCGAGCGGCAGATGCACCCGCAGGAAGACCTGCCACGGCGCTGCGCCCAGGCCCCGGGCAGCCTGCAGCAGCCCCCCATCCATCCGCCGCATGACGGCAAAAAGCGGCAGGATCGCAAACGGCAGCATCACGTGCACCACCGCCAGCACCACCGCGAACCGCGTGAACATCAGTTGCGCCGGCCGCTCCAGCAGCCCCGTGGCCACCAGCAGCGCGTTGATCGGGCCCTCCCGCTGCAGCAGGATGAACCAGGCCGTCGCCCGCACCAGGATGCTGATCCAGAACGGCATCAGCACCAGCGCCAGGCCCACCCGCCCCAGCGTGCCGGTCGCCCGCGCCAGCGTCGCCGCCACCGGATAGGCCAGCACCAGCGTCAGCGCCGTCACCAGCAACCCGATCCCGAACGTCCGCCCGAACACGTCGCGGAACAGCGCCTGGTCCGGCGCCACGTCGACGATCCGCCCGGACCCGTCCCGCGCCAGATCGAGCGCGCGCAACAGATACAGGTCGGTGAACGGTCCCGAGCCGCGCCGCAGCAGCCGCCAGGTTCCCGTCTGCCCCCACCTGGCATCCAGCGCCGCCAGCCCCGCCCGGTCCTGCGCCCCGGCCCGCGCAGCCCGCAGCAGCAACGACCGCGCGCCCGGCTGCTCGAAGTTCAACCGCCGGATCAGCGCGCCGATCGCCTGGCCCCGCTCGGCCGCCGCCAGCTCCTCGGCCAGCACCGGGAACACCGCGTCATCCGGCAACCCGGCGCCGTCCCAGGCGCGCAGCAGGGCCGCGGTGCGGGGCAGGGCGGCCGACACCTCCGAATCCTGGACAGACGTGAACAGCGCCACGCAAAGGGGGATCAGGAACGCCGCGCCGACCAGCAGCAGCAGCGGCAGCGTCAGCAGGAAGGCGCGCGGGCGTGGCGTCAGCGCGCCGCCCAAATGGCGAACCGCGCCTCCAGCGCATCGCCGTGCTCGGCCCAGAACCCGGTGTCGATGAACAGCCCGTCCTCGGCGTGCGCGGCCACCATCTCCGGCCGTTTCGCGCGCAGGCCCGGGTCCTCGGCCGCCACCTTGTTCGCGGGCGACACCGCCCAGTCCTGCCCCAGCGCCAGCAGCGGCTTGGCGTCCGTCATGCTGTCGATCAGCGCCGCCCCCTGCTTCGCATAGGGCGACCCGGCCACCACCGCCCAGTAGTCGAACGAATACAGCATCGTCTTCCACAGCAGCGGATACGCCGCCCCCTCGGACGCCGCCTTCGCGGTGCGTCCCACATAGCCCACGGCATACGCGACCTCGCCTGACCCCACGAGCTGCAGCGGCTGCGCGCCCGACTTCCACCACACGATCTCAGGCTTGATCGCGTCGAGCTTCGCGAAGGCCCGGTCCTGGCCTGCCTTGGTCGCCAGCACCTTGTAGACGTCCTGCGGGGCCACCCCGTCCGCCATGAGCGCGATCTCGAGCGTCATCTTCGGCCCCGAGCGGAAGCTGCGCCTGCCGGGGAACCGCACGAGGTCCCACAGGTCGGCGTAGGTCTGCGCGCCCTGCTTGACCCGCGCCTGGTCGTAGAACAACGCGACGCCCCAACCCACCGCCCCGGCCCCGCAGGGCGCGGTTCCGCCGGGGATGAACTTCGCCGGGTCGAGGGCCAGTTTCTGGAACACGCCGTCTTCGCAGCCGCGTGCGAGCTCTGGCGCTTCGACCATCACGACGTCCCAGGCGATGTCCTTTGCCTTGCTCATCGCGTAGATCTTCGCGACCTCGCCGTTGTAGGACTCGTCCTTCAGCGCGGCGCCGGTCTCCTTCGCCCAGGGCTCGAACAGGTGCTTGCGCGCCGCGTCCTGGAAGCCGCCGCCGAAGCCCACGACGACCATGTCCCGCGCCAGGGCGGGGGCGGTCAGCAGCAACAGGGCAGTCAGCGCGCGGATGAACATGTCGTGAGATTAGCTGTCCTCGCCCGATTGACAACCGGTGGCCGGGCAGCATTTCGCAGATGCAGCACCATGGCTGCTGACGCGACGGCCGGACCGGAGTATCCCAGGGCATGCCGGATGTCCCGCCAACCCCCGCTTCGCCGCCGCCCGAGCTGACGCCCGCCTACACCCACAAGCAGATCCTGCGCGTCGTCACGGGCATCATGCTGTGCATCCTGCTGGCCTCGCTGGACCAGACGGTCATCATCCCCGCGGTGCCGGCCATCGCCGGGGACCTGAACGCCTTCGGCCACCTGTCGTGGATCGTCACCGCCTATCTGCTGACCAGCACGGCCGGCACGCCGATCATCGGCAAGCTGTCCGACATCTACGGCCGCCGCGCCCTGCTGCTGCCGTCGCTGGCGCTGTTCATCGTGGCCAGCATGGGGTGCGGCTTCGCGCAGACCCTGCCGCAGCTGATCGTCGCGCGGGCGATGCAGGGGCTGGGCGGCGCCGGGCTGTTCGCTATGGCGCAGGCCTCGATCGCGGACGTGGTAGCCCCGCGGGAACGGGGGCGCTACCAGGCCTACATGGCCTCCATGTGGGGCGTATCGTCCATCGCCGGCCCCGTGCTGGGCGGCTGGGTGACGGACCAGTTCTCCTGGCGGTGGATATTCTGGGTGAACCTGCCGGTGGGCCTGGTGGCCATGGTGATGTGCAGCCGGGCGTTGAAGCTGATCCGGCACCAGCGCCGCAAGGCCCAGATCGACTGGCTGGGCGCGGGCCTGGTGGTGGCGGGCGTCACGTCGTGGCTGCTGCTGCTCAGCTGGGGCGGCACGGAATACCCCTGGACCTCGGCGCCCATCCTGGGGCTGGGCGGGGCAGGGCTGCTGCTGCTGGCGATGCTGATGCGGCACGAGGGCCGGGCCATCGACCCCATCCTGCCGCCGCGGCTGTTCCGGAACGGCACCTTCCTGGCCGGCGTCGGGATCGCCTTCTTCACCTCCTTGGGGCTGTTCGGCGTTACGTTCCTGCTGCCGCTGTTCTTCCAGTTGCTGCGGGGCGTCGATGCATCGACCTCCGGCCTGCTGGTGATGCCCTACATGGGCAGCAACGTGGTGGGCGCGATGCTGGCCGGCCACATGGCGCGGCGGATGGGCAGGGTCAGGCTGGTGCTGGTGCTGGGCCTGTCGGGCTGTTCGCTGGCGTTCATCGGGCTGACGGCGATGACTGGCGACACCTCGCTCTGGCTGGTGCTGCCGCTCAGTTTCCTGTTGGGGGTGGGCACCGGCATGACGATGCCGACCGTGATGATGCAGGTGCAGAACGCCGCCGAGAGCGGGGATGTGGGCGCCGCGACCGGTTCGCTGCTGTTCCTGCGCTCGATGGGCGGCGCCTTCGGCAGCACGGTCGTCGGCAGCCTGCTGGCGATGCGGTTCAGCGCGGGGCTGGCCGAGGCGGGCGTCACGCAGGCGGTCGATCTCGGCGCGCTGCGGCGCGGCCCAGAGGCGATGGCGGCGCTGGGCGGGCTGGGCATCGACCGCGCCCACGCGGCGCTGACGCAGGGGTTTCACCTCGGGTTCGGCGTCTGCACGGTGCTGACGGTGGTGGCGCTGCTGATCGCGCTGCGGATGACGGACCTGCCGCTCCGCTCCTCCGCCGTGCCGAAGGACATTGGGCATTGATCCGGTTTCCGTGACGGGCCGGGCGGCACAATTGGCTTATACCAACGACATTAAGTAACGACTCGTCATCGCGAGCCCTTGCGAAGCGATCCAGGACCGACAGATCAGGCCTGGCCGCCCTGGACTGCTTCGCAAGAGCTCGC
>JAYUCA010000495.1:0-9720 GCA_043740535.1 Rhodospirillales bacterium
CAAGGGTGGGTATCTTGATGACATCCGCCGACGCCGCCCGGCTCTGCTGGCAGACGTGCTGACGATCTGGCGGTGGGGGCGGCAGAACCAGGCCAGCCTCACGCCGGGCAGAAAGCTGGGCAGCTTTGAGACGTGGGCAGTATGGGTGCGCGATCCGCTGCTGACCCTGGGGTGCGCCGATCCGGTTGACCGCATCATCGAGGCCAAGGCGAGCGACCCGGCGCGCAAGCGGGTGACTGACCTGTTCGAGACTTGGTATGAGCACCACCACACGGCCGGTCGAGCGTCCAAGGACTTGCACGATGACGTCAAGGGAATCGCTGATCCCCACGCGAAGGGCCGTCAAACGATTACGGCTTACCTCGACAAATTGACGGGCACCCGAGCCGCCGGGTTCGTGCTTGAGCAAAGCAAGCCAGCCGGCAAATGGGGCACCACGACCTACAACCTGAAAGTCACCGACGCTGAAGCTGTCGCGGCCCGTGCAGACGCAAGGCGTGCGGCGGAGAGTCCATCGACAGCATCCAAAAACCAACCGGAGCCAACCCCAAATCCTGGGGGGTCGTATGAAAATGGACACTGGATTGAGGGCTGACCCCCTATGACCCCCCTATGGCGCCCCTATGCCACCCCCTATGCTTAAATGAGCATAGGGGGGGTCTAACGCCATGGAATGTCTCAGGAAACACCCCCAGACCCCTATGACCCCTATGCTACCCCCCACCGCCGCGCCAGGGCAGTGGAGCGGCAACAGTGCAGCAATCGTGGATGTGGGCCGGCACGTGGGCTGCAAAACCGCCCTCTAAATAATCTATCAATCTCAGTATCTTATGGACCGCGTTGGCGGAGAGAGTGGGATTCGAACCCACGGTACGCTTGCACGCACACACGCTTTCCAAGCGTGCGCCTTAAACCACTCGGCCATCTCTCCTGCGTCCGGCGTTGCCGCCGGGCTGTCAGCGGAGTGCGCTATAGCACCCGGACTTTAGCTCGTCACCCGCTCACGCACGCAGGCATGCCATACCAGGGCGGGATTGATCGCGGCCCGGCCCCAGGCGCCGTCGAAGCAATGGCGGTCCGGCACGAATACCAGGCGGGCGAGGCCCGTGCCATACACGTCCGTCCAGCGGAACACCGCCACGTTGCAGCCGGCGTCTTCCACGGCGTCCAGCGTGCCGGTCACGTCGCGGGTCGGTTCGTGCAGTACGTAGTGGCCCTGCAGCCGGCCGTCGACGGTTTCCTCGATCCAGGTGTCGATGGGCTTCTGGCCGTCGCTTTCGACCACGCCCGGGTAGAACCCCGTCGCCTGGGGGTGCCAGGCGGTGCACACCAGGCTCAGCACCAGCGTCGCCAGCATGTCGTGCTCCCGGGGTTCAGGCGTCCATCTTCAGCGCAGCCAGGAAGGCGCTTTGCGGGATCTCCACCTTGCCGAACTGGCGCATCCGCTTCTTGCCCTCTTTCTGCTTGTCCAGCAGCTTGCGCTTGCGGCTGATGTCGCCGCCGTAGCATTTCGCCGTCACGTCCTTGCTCAGCGCGCTGATCGTCTCCCGCGCGATGACCCGGCCGCCGATCGCCGCCTGGATCGCGATCTTGAACAACTGCTTCGGGATCAACTCCTTCAGCTTGCTGCAGATGCTGCGTCCGCGCTGCTCGGCCGCGCTGCGGTGCGCGATGAAGCTCAGCGCGTCGACCGGGTCCTGGTTGACCAGGATGCTGATCCGCACCAGGTCGCCTTCCTCATACCCGTCCATCGCGTAGTCGAAGCTGGCATAGCCGCGGCTGACGGATTTGAGGCGGTCGTAGAAGTCGAACACCACCTCGTTCAGCGGCAGCCGGTACACCGCCATCGCGCGGTTGCCGACATAGGTCAGGTCCACCTGCTGGCCGCGGCGGTCGCTGCACAGGGTCAATATGCTGCCCAGGTATTCGTCCGGCACCATGATCGTCGCCTTGATCCAGGGTTCCTGGATGTGGTCGATATGGCTCGGGTCCGGCATGTCGGCGGGGTTGTGCAGCTCGGTCGTGGCGCCGCGGGTGTTGGTGATCTTGTAGACGACGCTGGGCGCCGTCGCGATCAGGTCCAGGTTGAACTCGCGGGTCAGCCGCTCCTGGATGATCTCCAGGTGCAGCAGGCCCAGGAAGCCGCAGCGGTAGCCGAACCCCAGGGCGGCCGAGCTTTCCGCCTCGAAATGGAAGCTGGCGTCGTTCAGCCGCAGCTTGGCCAGGCTGTCGCGCAGGTGCTCGAAATCGTCCGCGTCGACGGGGAACAGGCCGCACCACACGACGGGGATGCTGGGCTTGAAGCCGGGCAGGGCAATGGAGGCGGGGCTGCGGTCGTCGGTGATGGTGTCGCCGACGTTGCAGTCCGCCACCGTCTTGATGGCGGCGGTGATGAAGCCCATCTCGCCGGGCCCGAGGTCCCCGGTCGGCACCATCTTGGGCGTGAACACGCCGACCTGCTCGATGCTGTGGGTGGCGCCGTTGGACATCATGCGGATCTTCTGGCCGCGCTTCAGCCGGCCGTCCTTGACCCGCACCAGGATCACGACGCCCAGATACTGGTCATACCAGCTATCGACCAGCAGCGCGGTCAGCGGCGCGCTGGCGTCGCCGGTGGGGGGCGGCAGCCGGGTCACCAGCGCCTCCAGCACGCCTTCGATGTTCAGCCCGGTCTTGGCCGAGATCATCACGGCGTCCTCGGCGTCCAGGCCGATCACGTCCTCGATCTGCTGCTTGACGCGCTCGGGCTCGGCGGCCGGCAGGTCGATCTTGTTCAGCACGGGCACGATCTCGTGCTTCGCGTCGATGGCCTGGTAGACGTTGGCGAGCGTCTGCGCCTCCACCCCCTGGCTCGCGTCGACGACCAGCAGGCTGCCTTCGCAGGCGGCGAGGCTGCGGCTGACCTCGTAGGCGAAGTCGACGTGACCGGGGGTGTCCATCAGGTTGAGCTGGTAGGTCAGGCCGTCATGCGCCTTGTAGGCCAGCCGGACGGTCTGCGCCTTGATGGTGATGCCGCGTTCCTTCTCCAGGTCCATGTTGTCCAGCACCTGGCTGGTCATCTCCCGATCGGTCAGGCCGCCGCAGGCCTGGATCAGGCGGTCCGCGAGCGTGGACTTGCCGTGGTCGATGTGGGCGATGATCGAGAAATTGCGGATCTGGGCGAGGGGCGTGTCGGTCATGCGCCTGATGTAGGCGGTTTACGCGGAAAAGTCAGGCTCGGCGTGCAGCTTTGACGCTCGCACATCCGCCGCCCGGGATTCCCGCTGATCATCGTGGTACTCGATCCACGGCTGCCCGGTTAAAATGTGTTCGTAATAACAATATATTATACCCGGGACATTAAGCAATGACTCGTCATCGCGAGCCCTTGCGAAGCGATCCAGGACCGATAGACCAGGTCTGGCCGCCCTGGACTGCTTCGCAAGAGCTCGCCGTGACGATGCGGACCGGTCGATGCTTAATATCCCTGGTATTACGTCATGACTTGCCCTGGGGTACTGAAGCCGATGCCTGAAACGCCTGAATGTCATCCTGTTCAACTGCGTGGATCGCCGGATCAAGTCCGGCGATGACCTTGAGAAACCCCGTGCCGGGAACCGGACAGCCGCGGACCTGAAACGAGGTTCCGCGTACTTCGTCAACGAGTTAGAGCCTACCCGAAGCGATCACGCGCTACCGTCCCGCCGCATAGCCTTGCATGCCCCGCGGGTTCGCCCCCGCATACAACATCGCCCCCTCGGTCCGCGCCGCCGAAAGCCGGCCCTCGGACCATTCCTCGCCCAGTTCCGCCAGGTGGCCCCGCGCCAGCAGCGCATCCAGCACCGGCTTGCCGAGCCGGCCCTCCAGCACGAGCTTCCCGGGCCGGGCGATGCGGGGCCAGAAGCTGCTCGGCCAGTGCTCGGTATGGAAGCTCGGCGTGTCGATCGCCTGTTGGATGCCCATCCGATGGTGCACCATGCGCAGGAAGAAGGTCAGCGACCACTGGTCCTGCTGCTCGCCGCCCGGCGTGCCGAACGCCATCCAGGCGCGGCCGTCGCGCAGCGCGAAGCTGGGGCTGAGCGTTGTCCGCGGCCGCTTGCCCGGCACCAGGCTGTTCGGCAGACCCGGCCGCAGCCAGAACATCTGCCCCCGCGTGCCCATCGGGAAGCCAAGCCCCGGCACCACCGGCGAGGATTGCAGCCACCCGCCCGAGGGCGTGGCGCTCACCATGTTGCCCCAGCGGTCGATCGTGTCGATGTGCACCGTGTCCGCGCCGATCACCCCCAGCCGCGCAACCGTCGGCTCTCCCGCCCCGGCCGCCCGCGTCAGCTCGCTGGCGCGGCTGGCGGCGTCGTGGTCCACCCAGGGCGTCTGCCCGTCGATGGCGCCGGGACGAAGCTTCATGGACGCCTGCGGCCCCACCAGCCTGCGGCGAGCCGCGTTGTATGGCACCGACAGCAGCGTCGCGAGCGGCACGTCGACGAAATCGGGGTCGCCGTAGAACGCCTCCCGGTCGGCATAGGCCAGCTTGGCGCATTCCACGACCGTGTGGACGAAGTCCGGTCCCACCGGGTCCATGGCGCCGATGTCGAAGCCGTCCAGCAGCGCGAGCTGCTGCAGGAACACCGGGCCCTGGCTCCATGCGCCGCATTTCAGCATCGTGTGCCCGTGGTAGTCGTAGGCCGCGGGCGCCTCGATGTTCGGCGCCCAGGCGGCCAGGTCGTTGGCGGTCAGCAGCCCGGCGTGGCGCCGGCCCGAGGCATCGAGCACCTCGGCGCCGGCGAAGAAGCCCCCGATCGCCTCGGCGACGAAGCCCTGATACCAGGCGCGGCGCGCCGCCTCGATGCGGGCCTCGCGGTTGCTGCCGACGGCCTCGGTCAGCACCCGCTGATAGGTGGCGGCCAGCGCCGGGTTGGCGAATGGCCTGTCGAGCGATGGCACGTTGCCGCCCGGCAGGAACACCGCCGCGCTGCTGGGCCACTCCGCCTCGAACAACGGCCGCACGCTCTCGATCGTCGCCGGGATGCGCGGCACCAGCGGCACGCCGTTCAGCGCGTAGCCGATGGCGTAGTCCAGGATGTCGGCCAGCTCCCACGTGCCCCAGTCGCGCAGCAGCAGGCACCAGGCGCCGAACGCGCCGGGCACGACGGCGGGCAGCAGGCCGGTGCCGGGGATCAGGTCCAGGCCCAGGCCGCGGAAATGCGCGATGTTCGCCGCCGCCGGCGCCGGGCCCTGGCCGCAGATGACGTGCTGGGCGCCGGTCTTCGCATCGTGAACGATGATCGGCGCGTCGCCGCCCGGGCCGTTCAGGTGCGGCTCGGCCACCTGCAGCGTGAAGGCGGTGGCGGCCGCGGCATCGAAGGCGTTGCCGCCGCGTTCAAGCACGGACATGCCGACGGCGGTGGCCAGCCAGTGCGTGCTGGCGACCATGCCGAAGGTGCCGGCGATCTCGGGGCGGGTGGTGAACATCGCGGTCTCCGGTTGCGCAGCGTCCAGGCTAACGCCAAGGTCGGCCGGCGCAAGGCGGAAGCAGGACGAGTCGCGTGCTGATACTGGTGGTGGGGCCCAGCGGGGCCGGAAAAGACACGTTGATGGATGGCGCGCGGGCGGCGCTGGGCGAGGGCGCCCCGGTGCGGTTCGTGCGCCGGGTCATCACGCGCCCGGTCGATCCGCGCGGCGAGGCGCATGAGCCTGCGACCGAAGCCGACTTCCTGCGCCGGGAAGGCAATGGCGATTTCGCGTTGAGCTGGCGCGCGCACGGCCTGCACTACGGCATCCCGGCCGACATCGCGCAGGACCTGGCGCACGGGCGCGTCGTGATCGCCAACGTCTCCCGCGCGGTGGTCGCCGCGGCGGCCGAGCGGTTCCCGGTGGCCGTCATCGAAGTCAGCGCCAGCGCCGACGTGCTCGCCCGGCGCCTGGCCGCCCGCGGGCGGGAGGACGCGGTGGACGTCGCCCGGCGCCTGTCCCGCGCGATCGAGCTTCCGTTGCCGGTCGAACGGCAGCGTGTGGTCAACGATGGGGCCGTCGCGCAGGGCGTCCGCCGGATGCTGGCGGCGATCCGCGCCGTCAGCGGAACAAAGCTGGGGCCGCTTCAGTAGTTGGGGCGGCAGCCGTAAGGCGTCGGGTGGAAGCCGGGGCGGCAGCCATAGTAGCGTGGCGGCGGGCCCTTCGGGCGACAGTAGCCGAACCGGTCGCGGAAGAACTGCGGGCCGCCGCAGCCGCCATCGACGAGCGTCAGCAGCGACGCCGCCTGCGTGGGAACCGGCCGTATCGGCTGCCCCTCTGCCGACTGCGCCGCGCCGGGCAGCGCGATGCACGCGCCCAGGACAATCGCCGCGATCACCGGTCTCATGATCGTTTACCTTCTGTTGCCTCGGGTCGTGATCTTTGGCGTTAAAACCCGCAGCGTCAACGGACGCCCGATGTCCTGCCCGATGTCCTGGGCCCGCGGATGGAACACCCTCGACCGTGTGAAGGCGGATGTCGCTGCGCGCACGGGCAAAAGCCGGGCGCCCCAGCCCTTGAGAAGCCGGTTTTCAGCACGTAGTAAGGCGCTCCCCGGATCGGAGGCGTCTTCATGTCCACGCGCAGCGTCGCCACCGTCTTCGGCGGCAGCGGCTTCATCGGCCGCTACGTCACGAAGCGCCTTGCCGCTGCCGGGCACGTCGTCCGCGTCGCCGGGCGCGATACCGAGCGCGCGAAGGACCTGATGATGGCCGGGCGGGTGGGCCAGGTGGTGCCGCTGTATGTCTCGTTGTCCAACGAGGCGGCGATCCACCGCGCCGTCGAGGGCGCCGACATGGTCGTGAACCTGGTCGGCATCCTCGCCGAACGCCGCCCTGGCGACTTCCAGCGCGTCCAGGCCGAGGGCGCCGGCCGCATCGCCGCCGCCGCCGCATCCGCAGGCGTCGGCCGCATGGTCCAGATCTCCGCCATCGGCGCAGACCCGGGCAGCCCCAGCCTGTATGCAAGGACCAAGGCTGCCGGCGAGGCCGCCGTCCACGCCGCCATGCCCGGCGCCGCCATCCTGCGCCCCTCCATCGTGTTCGGCCCCGAAGACCAGTTCTTCAACCGCTTCGGCGCCATGGCGATGACGCTCCCGGTGATGCCGGTCATCGAGGGCGACACCCGTTTCCAGCCCGTCTATGTGGGCGACGTCGCCGATGCCGTGATCGCCAGTCTCACGCAGGACGGCGCGGTCGGCCGGACCTACGAGCTGGGCGGACCCCGCATCTACACCTTCCGGGAGCTGCTGACCTACATCCTGCATGAGACGCGGCGGCGGCGGTATCTGTGGACTGTCCCGCCAGGCCTTGCCCGCTGGCAGGCGCGCATCGGCGAGCTCGTGCCCGGCAAGCCCCTGACCCGCGACCAGCTGCTGATGCTGGCCCACGACAATGTCGCATCGCCGGAAATGCCCGGTCTGACCGATCTCGGCATCACGCCAACCCCGATCGAGCTGATCGTGCCCGGCTATGTGGACCGCTACCGGCCCGGTGGCGGCAAACGCGAGGCAGTGCCGGCATAAGGGCGTCGCCTCCGACTGTCCACCTGAGAAAGGGCCGTATCGGACTAAATATGGCTCAGATTACCAGCGCATCCCGCCCGAACCGGGACGCATGGCTGCAATTACGTCAGATACACTGCCATATATATCGAAAAGCTCTTTGCGCCATTGAGCTTCGCCCCTATAGAAAACTTGCCCAACCGACGGGCACATAGGAAGGACGCCATGGCCGATCGCATGCTGCAATTCGTTCGACTGCCGCAGCAGCAGCCAGAAAAGCGCGCCGTCTCCATGCGCCGGGAGGACTTTGCCGAAATCTACAGCGATTTCGACCCCACCCAGGCCGGCGCCCAGGCCAGCCGGTGCAGCCAATGCGGCGTGCCGTTCTGTCAGATCCACTGCCCGCTTTCCAACAACATCCCCGATTGGCTGAAGCTGACCGCCGAGAACCGCCTGCAGGAGGCGTACGAGGTCAGCAGCGCCACCAACACCTTCCCCGAGATCTGCGGCCGCATCTGCCCGCAGGACCGGCTGTGCGAAGGCAACTGCGTCATCGAGAAGGGTTTCGAGAGCGTCACCATCGGCGCGGTGGAGCGGTTCATCACGGACAACGCCTTCGAACAGGGCTGGGTGAAGCCGCCCACCCCGCGGCACGAACGGCCGCAATCCGTCGGCATCATCGGGGCCGGGCCAGGCGGTCTGGCGGCGGCCGAGCGGCTGCGCGTGCTGGGCTACCAGGTGCATGTCTATGACCGGCATGACCGCGTGGGCGGCCTGATGATCTACGGCATCCCCGGCTTCAAGCTGGCGAAGGAGATCGTCATCCGCCGTTGGAAGCTGCTGGAGGAAGGCGGCGTGCGGTTCCACCTGAACGTGGAACTCGGCAAGACGCTGGGCTTCGCCGACCTGCGGGCGCGGCACGACGCCGTGCTGATCGCCACCGGCGTTTACAAGGCGCGCGACATCGGCGGACCCGGCGCCGGGCTGGGCGGCATCGTGCCGGCGCTCGATTACCTGACCGCCAGCAACCGCCAGGGCCTGGGCGACGACGTGCCCGCGTTCGACAGCGGCGCGCTGAACGCCGAGGGCAAGCGCGTCGTCGTCATCGGCGGCGGCGACACCGCGATGGACTGCGTCCGCACCGCGGTCCGCCAGGGCGCCGTCAGCGTGAAGTGCCTGTATCGGCGCGACAAGGCGAACATGCCCGGCTCGATGCGCGAGACGAAAAATGCGCAGGAGGAGGGCGTGGAGTTCGTCTGGCTCAGCGCGCCCGAGGCGTTCTTTGGCGAAACCCACGTCACCGGCGTCCGCGTCCAGCGCATGCGCCTGGGCATGCCCGATGCCTCCGGCCGGCAATCGGTCGAGCCGGCGGACACGCATTTCAACATCGAGGCCGATCTGGTGATCAAGGCGCTGGGCTTCGATCCGGAGGCGCTGCCCAGCCTGTGGGACCAGCCGGGCCTGGAGGTCAGCCGCTGGGGCACGCTGAAGACCAACCACCGCACCGGCATGACCAACCTGCCCGGCGTGTTCGCCGCCGGGGACATCGTGCGCGGCGCGAGCCTGGTGGTCTGGGCGATCGCCGACGGGCGGGACGCGGCGGCGGCGATGCACACTTATATTCAGCAACACGCCCTCGCGGCGGCAGCGGAGTGATGGAAATGGACTTCGTCAGCGACACCTCGGCCACCTTCGTCGCCGACTGGAACGCCAACGTCGCCCGCCTGGTCAACACCTACGACCCCAGCCAGGAGCACGATGCCTGCGGCGTCGGCGTCGTCGCGGCCCTGGACGGCAAGGCCCGCCGCGACGTGGTGCAGGCCGGCATCGATGCGCTGAAGGCCGTCTGGCACCGCGGCGCCGTGGATGCCGACGGCAAGACCGGGGACGGCGCCGGCATCCACATCGAAATCCCGCAGGATTTCTTCAAGTCCGCCATCAGCCGCAGCGGCCACGTGCCCGGCAGCGACCCCGTCGCCGTCGGCATGGTGTTCCTGCCGAAGACCGACCTGGGCGCCCAGGAACGCTGCCGCCAGATCGTCGAGACCGAAATCCTCGCCTTCGGCTACGGCATCTACGGCTGGCGCCAGGTGCCGATCAACGTCGGCTGCATCGGCGAGAAGGCCAACGCGACCCGGCCCGAGATCGAGCAGATCATGATCCGCGGCACCGGCGCCGACGCCGACCAGTTCGAGCGTGATCTGTACGTCATCCGCCGCCGGATCGAAAAA
>JAYUCA010000496.1:0-9782 GCA_043740535.1 Rhodospirillales bacterium
GGCGCCGGCGTCCACCGGGCCTGCCAGGAGAACAGCAGGAACACCATGCCTATCCCCAGGCCCCAGGCCCGGAAGGCGTGGCGCGCGGGCCATGCCAGCGGGATCAGCAGCGCCGCATACAGGCCGAGCAGCAGAATGGGCCACATGAAGTAGTGGTAGTTGCCGAAGCGCATCAGCCCCTGCGGCTCGAGGTCGCGGTAGCTGAGATACAGGACGACATGGGCCAGGGCGGCGGCGATCGTGACGACGTGGCGGGCCAGCAGCCGTCCGTGCACGACGGCGAGGCAGGACGCCATGCCCGCGAGGCCCGGGATGATCCAGACGAAGGCCTGCGACAGGCTGCGCTGGCCGTCCAGAAGGGGATCGGCGGCGGCGACGATGATCACCCAGCGCAGCGGCAGCAGCCGCCATTCGAAACCAACGGCCCGGGATTCCGCCAGATAGCCACCCAGGGTCCAGCCATGGACCGCCAGATGCAGCGCCCCGGTCAGCAGCACCGGGACTGCGGCGCCGGCAGTACCGGCGGCGGCGACACTGGCGACGCGCCGCCAGTCCGGGCGGGCGGCGGCCAGGCAGACGGTGGCGAACACCGCCATGACGGCGGCGAGCAGCACGGCATCGACGGGGCGGAACGGCAGGGCGGCGGCGGCGGCCAGGCCCAGCGCGGCGGCGGCGCGGGCGTCCGGGCGGTCCTGAAAGCGGAAGGCGAGCAGCAGGCTGGCGAAAGCCAGCGGCACTGCCGGGGTGGTCGTCCAGGGCTCGATGAAGCCGCGCAGCATCGGGCGTGACATCATAAGTTGCGCCAGGAAGATCAGCGCGGCCCCTGGCCGGGCGCCCGGAAGGTGCGGCGCCAGGCGGGACCCGAGTGCTGCGAACAGCCAGGACGCGGCCAGCAGGCACAGCAGGTCAGGCCCGTAGAACGGGTCATCCGGCGCCAGATGCATGAAAGGTGCAGCGAGCAGCGGATAGCCCGGGAAATACCAGTGCCGGGCGGGGTCGAGGGACAGGGAGGCCCAGGCCCGGGCGGCTTCGATGTAGCGGGACTGGTCGATCCATCCCCACCACCCCGGCACGCCGGGGTGCGGCGCAGACGGGTCCAGGTGGTGGGCCAGCACGAACAGCGGGGCGGTGGCCAGGACGAGGCCGATCGTCAACAGGCGCTCGATCCGCCGTTCACGACGCGGTCGAGTGGGGCAGCACGTCATCCCCGGGCCCTTCCTGCCCTGGGGATCCCATCACAGTTCAGACGCCGAGCGTCACGTCCACGAGGTCCCCGGGTCAAGCAGGCCCGGGGATGACGTCGTGGGGCGGGCTCATGTTTCATTCCGTCGCACCCTTCGGCCTCGGCCTATAGCCACCCCGCATGGACACGGCTAGTGCTCGGCGTTTTAAGCAGGTGCGGCATGATGACAACGATCCCGGCCGGCCCCGGCCTGGCCACGCGCGACGACGGGCGGCTGGGCATCCTGCTGCTGTCGATGGCGGTGCTCGTGCTGGCATTGGCGCCCATTGCAGCCACTCCGTATCTGCCGATCCTGGATGGGGCGAGCCACGAGGCGCGGCTGGTTGCGCTGCGCCAGCTGCTGACCGGTGCAGGATCGCCGTTCTACACGCTCGACACGCTGTTCCTCGCCAACATGGGCTTCGACCTGGTGGGCGTGGGGCTGCTGGAGTGGTTCAGCCCGCAGATGGCGGGGCGGGTGTTCCAGGCGGCCACGACGGTGCTGACGTTCACGGGGATCATGGCGTTGAACCGGGTGGCGGCCGGCGCGTGGCGGGCCTGGCCGCTGGTGACGGCGCTGCTGTTGTACAACCTGTTCACGTTGCTGGGTTTCTTTGGGTACGAGCTGGGGGTGGGGCTGCTGTTCTGGGCGCTGGCGGGGCGGTTGCTGCTGGTGGGCCGGCCTGTGCTCGCGCGATTCGCGGCGGGCAGCGTCGCGGGCGTGGTGCTGCTGTTCTGCCATGTCAGCGCGTTCGGCATCTATGCGGTCATGCTGGCGGGGATGGGGCTGGAGGCGCTGTGGCGCGCGCGGTCGGCGCTGGGCCAGGTCTTGCTGATGGGGGCGGAGCTGGTCCCGGCCTGCGTGCTGTATGGGCTGATGGTCAGCGGCGGGCACGAGCCGCCGCGCTACGAGTGGCCGTATTGGCGCAGCAAGATATTCAGCGCGATCGACACGGTCACCAGCGGCAGCGTGGCGGGCGATGCGGCGTTCCTGGTGGGGGCGGCCGCGGTGGGGCTGCTGCTGGTGCTCGGGCGGGTGCGGGTGCACCGGCCGCTGGCGCCCGGCCTGGTGCTGCTGGTGCTGCTGTATTTCGCCATTCCGGGCCATGTCAGCGGCGGGTCCTATGTGGATACGCGGCTGCCGGTGGTGATCGTGCTGCTGGCGCTGGCGTCGTGCCGGGTCGAGATGCGGTGGGCGCGGGCCGGGGCGGCGCTGCTGGCGGTCGCGGGGGCTGCGTTCGTGGTGAAGCAGGTGGCGCTGACGGTGCTGTGGAGCGCCGAGGGGCGGGCGCTGTCGGAGATCGCGGCCGTGTTCGAGCGCCTGCCGCGGGGGGCGGTCGTGTTCCAGTCGGAGTGCTACCCGGACCCCTATGACGTGCCGGCGGTCTACGTGTCGCGGCAGCCGCCGGTGCAGCATGTCGCTGGGATGGCGGCCTTCGGGGGCGACCGGTTCGCCGCGGTGTCCTGGACGCTGAAGGGGCAGCAGCCGATCCAGACGGCGGCGGCCTATCGTCCGTTCAAGGACTACCAGGACGGGCTCAGCAACAAGACCTGCTCGCAGGCGGAGTATCGCGGCGTGCTGGAGGGCGCCCGCCGGGTGACGGCGCACCAGGTAGCGACGGGCGGCATCACGCCGCCGCTGTTCCTGCTGCTGCTGCGCCCGCACGCGCCGGGGCTGCTGGCCGAAGACGCCGAGCTGGTGGGCCGCACCGACCATGTGGAGTTGTATGCGGTGCAGTGACGGTAGGGCGTGCGTCCCCCAATCCATGCCCAAGCCTTGACTGACTCCGCGGCATCCCCCATTTGAGGTCAATCAGGACCGCGCCGGTCCATTTATGGTTGTAGACATGTTGAGGCTGTCCAAACTTGCCGATTATGCGGTGGTGGTGCTGGTGCGCTTGTCGCACGTCGACGGGTGCCAGACCTCGCCGTGCATCGCGGGCATGACCGGCCTGCCGGAGCCTACGGTGGCCAAGGTGCTGAAGGCGCTGGCTGCCTCGGGCCTCGTGACCAGCCAGCGCGGCGCGCGCGGCGGCTACAGGCTGGCGCTGCCTTTGTCGCGCATCCCGGTCGCGCATGTGGTGGCCGCGATCGACGGCCCCATCGCGCTGACCGCCTGCACCGAGGGTGGCGCCAACAACTGCGAGTCCGAGGCGTCGTGCCCCGTCCGCGGCCGGTGGGACCCGGTCAACCAGGCCCTTCTCGAAGCGCTGACCCGCATCACATTGGCGGACATGACGGCCGGCGCCCCGCGCCCTGCCGTTCCACGCCCTGGCATTCCACGCCCTGGCGTCAAACGCCCTGTGCCTTCCACCCCGTTTTCACTCCCAACCCCCGCTTCAATTTCCGCGGAGTAGGATTTCCCATGGCCGCCGTCGCTGAAACACTCGATACCGTCCAGTCGCTCACCGAGGGCGGCTACAAATGGGGCTTCGAGACCGAGATCGAGATGGACATCGCGCCGAAAGGCCTGTCCGAAGACACAATCCGCATGATCTCGGCCAAGAAGCAGGAGCCCGCCTGGCTGCTGGAGTGGCGCATGGCCGCCTTCGCCGCGTGGAAGACGATGACGGAGCCGAACTGGGCCAAGGTCGGCTACCCCAAGATCGACTACCAGGACATCCACTACTACGCCGCCCCCAAGGGCCCGGCGCCGAAAAGCCTGGCCGACGTCGATCCGGCGCTGCTTGCCATGTACGAGAAGCTCGGCATCCCGTTGAAGGAGCGTGCGCTGCTGGCCGGGGTGGAGGGCGCCGAGGAGCTGTCGGACGAAGCGCGGCCGATGGCGATCGACGCCGTGTTCGACAGCGTCTCGGTCGCGACGACTTTCCAGAGCACGCTGAAGAAGGCCGGGGTGATCTTCTGCCCGATCAGCGAGGCGGTGCGGGAGCATCCGGAGCTGGTGCGCAAATACCTGGGCACCGTCGTGCCCGCGGCTGACAACTTCTTCAGCGCGCTCAACAGCGCCGTGTTCACCGACGGCAGCTTCGTCTACATCCCGAAGGGCGTGCGCTGCCCGATGGAACTCAGCACCTATTTCCGCATCAATGCGCGCAACTCCGGGCAGTTCGAGCGCACGCTGATCATTGCCGACGAGGGCAGCTATGTCAGCTATCTCGAAGGCTGCACCGCGCCGCAGCGGGACGAGAACCAGCTGCATGCCGCCGTCGTCGAACTGATCATCTTCGACGACGCCCAGATCAAATACTCCACCGTGCAGAACTGGTATCCCGGCGACGCGAACGGAAAAGGCGGCATCTACAACTTCGTCACCAAGCGCGCCGCCTGCCGCGGCGCCCGCAGCAAGGTGAGCTGGACGCAGGTTGAGACCGGGTCGGCCATCACCTGGAAATACCCGAGCTGCATCCTGCAGGGCGAAGGCTCGGTGGGGGAGTTCTACTCGGTGGCCGTGACCAACAACCGCCAGCAGGCCGATACCGGCACCAAGATGATCCATATCGGCAAGAACACGCGCAGCACGATCGTCAGCAAGGGGATCAGCGCCGGGCGCTCGGACAACACGTATCGCGGCCTGGTGCGCATCCTGCCGCGGGCCAGCGGGGCCAGGAATTTCACGCAGTGCGACAGCCTGCTGATCGGCGACCAGTGCGGGGCGCACACGGTGCCGTATATCGAAAGCCGCAACGCCACGGCCAAGGTGGAGCACGAGGCGACCACGTCTAAGATCGCCGAGGACCAGCTGTTCTACTGCCGCAGCCGGGGGCTGTCGGAGGAGGACGCGGTGGGGTTGATCGTCAACGGCTTCTGCAAGGACGTGCTGAAGGAGCTGCCCATGGAATTCGCGGTCGAGGCGCAGAAGCTGCTCGCCGTTTCGCTCGAAGGATCGGTTGGATAAATGCTGAAGATTGAAAACCTGGCGGCCAGCATCGAAGACAAGGCGATCCTGAACGGGATCGACCTGGTGCTCCCGGCCGGCCAAGTGCACGCCATCATGGGGCCGAACGGCTCGGGCAAGAGCACGCTGGGCTATGTGCTGGCCGGCAACGAGAGCTATGCGGTGACCGGCGGCAGCGTGCTTTTCGAAGGCCAGGACCTGCTGGCGATGGAGCCGGAAGCGCGGGCGGCCGCCGGGGTGTTCCTGGCGTTCCAGGCGCCGATCGAGCTGCCGGGGGTCAACAACGCCAACTTCCTGCGCACGGCGCTGAATGCAATCCGCCGTGCGCGGGGCGAGGCGGAGCTGGATGCGGTCAGCTTCCTGCGGCTGGCGCGGGCCGAGAGCAAGCGGCTGCATTTCCCCGACGACATGCTGAAGCGCAACGTCAACGTGGGCTTCAGCGGCGGCGAGAAGAAGCGCAACGAGGTGCTGCAGATGGCGCTGCTGCGGCCGAAGCTGGCCATTCTCGATGAGACGGATAGCGGTTTGGACATCGACGCGCTGCGGATCGTCGCCGATGGCGTGAACGCGCTGCGCAGCCCGGACTTCTCGGCGCTGGTGATCACGCATCACCAGCGGCTGCTGGACCACCTGGTGCCGGACCGCGTGCATGTGCTTTCGGCGGGCCGCATCATCCGGTCGGGCGGACCTGAGCTGGCGCGGGAGCTTGAGGCGAACGGCTACGCGCAGGTCGTGGCGGCGGCGGCATGAACCTGCCAGTCCCCACCGGGGCGGACGCGTTCCTGGCGCGGTTCCGCGGTCTGCGCGATCGGCTGCCAGGCCCCGTCGATGCCCGCGACGCGGCCGCCGCGGTGTTCGCCGCCGCCGGCCTGCCGGGCACGCGCGACGAGGCCTGGAAATACACGAGCCTGCGCGCCTTGGGCGAAGCGAGCTTCCAGGAGCCGCTGACCGAGGTTTCTTCGGCCCCGGTGCTGGGCGTGATTCCCGACCTCGCGCGCCTGGTGCTGATCGACGGGCGCTACCAGCCCGAGCTTTCGACGCTGCCCGAGGGGCTGACGGTCGACAGCTTCGCCGAGCGGCCAGTGTTCGGCGCTGCCGACGGGACGCTGCCGATGGTGGCGCTGAACACCATGCTGGCCGAGGACGGCGTGCAGTTGTGTGTCGCTGACGGCATCGATGCCGGGATCGTCGTGCTGCTTTCGGTGGCGCCCGACGGGCATCGACCCATCGACTTCCACCCGCGGCACAGCATCCGGCTGGGTGCTGGCGCGAAGCTGACGGTGCTGGAGATCGCGCGGGGCGAGGGCAGCTATCTGCACAACGCGGTCACCGAGGCGACGGTCGGCGCGGGCGGGATGCTGTCGCATGTGCGGCTGCAGGAAGAGGGCGCCGAGGCGTTTCACGTCAACACGACCTTCGCCGAAATCGCGGAGGGGGCGACCTACGACGCCTTCGTGCTGACGCTCGGCGCGCGGCTGGCGCGCACCGAGGTGCATGCGCGCCTGGCCGGGCCGAACGGCACGGTGCACCTGAACGGGGCGCAGCTGCTGACGGATTCGCAGCATGGCGACATCACGACGGTGGTGCAGCACCACGCGCTCCACTGCGCGTCACGCCAGACCGTCAAGAACGTGCTGGACGGCCGGGCGCGGGGGGTGTTCCAGGGCAAGATCGAGGTCGCGCGGGTCGCGCAGAAGACCGATGGCTATCAGATGAACCAGGCGCTGCTGCTGAGCCCCACGGCCGAGATCGACTGCAAGCCGCAGCTCGAGATCTACGCCGACGATGTGAAGTGCAGCCATGGCGCGACGGTGGGGGCGCTGGACGCGGACCAACTTTTCTATATGCGCAGCCGCGGCGTGCCCGAAGCCGCCGCCCGGGCGATCCTGGTGCGGGCCTTCCTGTCCGAGGCGCTGGACGTTGTGCATCACGAGACGGCGCGCGACCTGCTGGAGCGCGCCATCGAAGCCTGGTGGGAGCGGCAACCCGCATGAACATGATCTCGAAGCCCGTGTTCGACGTCGATCGCATCCGCGCCGACTTCCCGATCCTGAACCAGATGATCCGGGACAAGCCGCTGGTGTTCCTCGACAGCGCCGCCAGCGCGATGAAGGCGCGGCCCGTCATCGAGGCGATGAGCCACGCGATGGAGACGCAGTACGCGAACGTGCACCGCGGCCTGCATTGGATGAGCGAGCGGACGACCGACGCCTATGAGGCGACGCGCGACGCGGTCGCCCGGCTGATCAACGCGGGCAGCCGGGATGAGATCGTTTTCACGAAGAACTCGACCGAGGCGATCAACCTGGTGGCGCACAGCTATGGCCGCGGGGTGATGAAGCCGGGCCAGGCGGTGGTGATCTCGGAGATGGAGCATCACGCGAACCTGGTGCCGTGGCAGATGCTGCGGGACTCCAGCGGCATCGAGCTTCGGGTGGCGAAGATCACGGACGCTGGCGAGCTGGACATGGAGTCGCTGGAGGCGCTGCTGGCCGACGGCCGGGTGGGCGTGGTCGCGGTGACGCACATGAGCAACGTGCTGGGCACCGTCGTGCCGGCGGCGCGGGTGGCGGCGCTGGCGCATGCGCATGGCGCAAAGGTGCTGTTCGACGGCAGCCAGGCGGTGGTGCACCGCGCCGTGGATGTGCAGGCGATCGACGCTGATTTCTATGTGTGGACCGGGCACAAGCTGTATGGCCCGACCGGGATCGGCGTGCTGTATGGCAAGCGTGAGTTGCTGGAGGCGATGCCGCCGTTCCTGGGCGGGGGCGACATGATCGCCTCGGTCAGCTTCGAGCGCAGCACGTGGAACGTGTCGCCGCACAAGTTCGAGGCCGGGACGCCGGCGATCCTGGAGGGGATCGGGCTGAAGGCGGCGATCGAGTATGTGGAGGCGATCGGCTTCGACGCGATCGCGGCGCATGAGGCGCGGCTGACGGAGCACGCGATCGCCCGGCTGTCGGCGATCAAGGGGCTGCGGCTGCTGGGCTCGGCGCAGGACCGCGGCGGGGTGTTCAGCTTCACGATGCAGGGGGCGCATGCGCATGACGTGGCGACGCTGCTGGACCGCCAGGGGATCGCGGTGCGGGCGGGCAACCACTGTGCGGAGCCGCTGATGCGCCGCCTGGGCGTCGACAGCAGCGCACGGGCAAGCTGCGGCATCTACACGACCGAGGCGGAGATCGACGTGCTGGCCGACACGCTGGAGCGTGTGCGGGAGTTTTTCCTGTAGATGTTCGACGCCGTCCGCGATCTTTACAGCGCCGAAATCCGCCAGCATGGGCGGACGCCGGCGCATATGAGCCGGCCGGACGGCTTCGACGCGCAGGCGCGGGGCGACAACCCGATGTGCGGGGACCGGGTGACGGTGTTCGTGCGGCGGGCGGATGGCGGGGTGGAGAAGGCCGGGTTCGAGGCGCGGGGCTGCGAGATCACGGTCGCGAGCGCGGACCTGATGTGCGAGGCTGTGGCCGGGCGGAGCGCCGTCGATGTCCGGCGGATGGCCGGGGAGGTCGAGCAGATGGCCCGCACCGGGCGCTGCGAGGCCTGCGACGCGGCGCTGCAAGGGCTGAAGCCGCTGTCGGCGGTGCATGAATACCCATCGCGCGTGCGATGTGTGACGCTCCCATGGGCCGCGCTGGTGGCAGCCCTGGACGGGGCCGGGGAGGCGACGAGTGAGTGAAGCTGCCAATGTGACGAGCTGGACGCCCGACGGCGACATGGGCGCGAAGCCGACCGAGGACGCGGTGCTGACCGCGATCGCGACGGTCTACGACCCCGAGATCCCGGTGAACATCTACGAGCTGGGCCTGATCTACGCGGTCGAGATCGGCGACGACCACACGGTGAAGGTCGAGATGACGCTGACCGCCCCCGGTTGCCCCAGCGCGCAGGAGCTGCCGGTCATGGTGCAGGACGCGATCATGGCCGTGCCGGGCGTCGCGTCATGCACCGTCGACACGGTGTGGGAGCCCGCGTGGGACCCGAGCCGGATGACCGAAGAAGCGCGGCTTGCGCTGAACATGTTCTGAACGAGGCCAGCATGAGCGCCACCCAGACCGCCACCCAGACCGCCACCCCGACCGCCAATAAGCCCCGCCGCGCCTTGCCGCCGCTGATGCGGATGACCGATGCGGCGGCCGAGCGCCTGACCAAGCTGTACAGCAAGGGCCAGGACGGCATGCTGCTGCGGATCAGCGTCAGCACGAAAGGCTGCTCCGGACTGTCCTACGTCATGGACTGGGTGGCCGCCCCCGGGCCCGGCGACGAGGTCGTCACCGACAAAGGCCTGACGGTGCTGGTGGACCGCAAGGCGAGCCTGTTCCTGATCGGCACCGAGATGGACTATACCGTCAGCGCGCTCAGCAGCGGCTTCACCTTCACCAACCCGAACGAGAAGGGGCGGTGCGGGTGCGGGGAAAGCTTCCACGTATAGGTTTATCGATCACTCGATCGGAAGACGCGATCCTGTCGCTCTGTTGCTATTCTTCCTCCAGGTAGAACTGGTCGGCTTCTTCGTCATAACTGTAGATCTCGGCATACCGACCCCAGGCGATCGCGGTCGATAGCGTGTCGTCGGCGTAGTCGGGGGACATGAAGTCCTCCAGCTCGTCGCGGAAGCGGACGGCGGCGGCGCGATGGGCGGTGCGCTCGTCCAGCACCCGGCGGATCTGCGCGACCAGCGGGACGTTGGTGCGCAGCGCC
>JAYUCA010000497.1:0-5797 GCA_043740535.1 Rhodospirillales bacterium
GATGCCCAGCAGGCCTTCGTGCAGGATGTAATACCCGGCGGTCACCGGCGTGTAGTCGCGGCGGATGCGCGACCACGGATACACCTTGACCGGGGCGCCGCCGGCGTTGCGCACGCGCTGCTCGGCGGTGAACAGGAAGTTGTCATCGACCGACAGCACGATCTCGAACACCTGGCCCGCGCCGTTGTCCCAGGTCAGCGTCACCGGCGACGCGTTGGTCAGCTCCTTGGCCGAGGCCGTCCACAGCACGTCCTGGTCCGGCACCTTGACGTCGCCCTCGGCCGTCCAGCCGAACTGCACGTAATAGGGCTGCGGATCGGCCCGCGGCTCCAGCAGGCGGACCAGCGGGCTGTTGGGGGTCACTTCCTCGCGGTAGTCGCGCAGCACCAGGTCATCGAGCCGGGCGCCGGCCAGGTTGATGCTGCCCTGCACGCGCGGCGCCGAGATCGGCAGGCGCGGCACGTCGCGCTGGGCCGAGGGTGCGGCAACGCTCATCGGTTGCGTGCCGGGCGCCGCCGGGTTGCCGGTCGGCCGCGGCACGGCGCTGCTGGGCGTCGTCTGCGTCGCGACCTCGGCCGGCTTCGGCGCCGGCTTGGGCATCAGGAACTGGAACCCGAGCAGGATCGCCACCGAGATGGCGATCGCAAGGATAAGGCGCTTCTGGTCCATCAGGGATTCATCGCTTCAAGGGCTCGGCCCGCCCGCGCGGGACCGCGGGACGAAGGCAGGGTTGGGTGGCAGCGGCAATGCCGACCGGGCGGCGCCGGGTCGTGGCCACCTTCGTTCCAGGGATTGCAGCGCAGCACGCGTCCCGCCGCAAGCGCGCTTCCGCGAACGGGTCCGTGCAGGCGCAGCGCCTCGATCGCGTAGTGGCTGCAGCTCGGCTCGAACCGGCACTGCGCCCCGATGAAGGGCCGCAGCGTCCACTGATACAGCCGAACCAGCAGCACCAGGATTTCGGAAAGCACCCGCATCACAGCGCGCCGAGCTTGATCATCGCCTGGCGCACATCGTTGACCAGCAGCGTGAACCGCCGGCCCCGCGTGCCGTCACGCCCGATCAGCACGAGATCGACGCCACACACCGGCGCGGCCTTCAGCACCTCGTGCACCGCCGCGCGCAGCCGCCGTTTCGTGCGATTCCGAACCACGGCATTGCCGACCTTCTTGGTGACGGTGAACCCGAGCCGGACCGGGCCATGATCGTCGCGGGCCAGGGCCTGCAGCACCACGCCAGGGGCCGGGGCCTTCCGGCCCTTGCTCGCGATGCGAAGAAACTCGGCCCGGCGTTTCAGGCGCACCGCAGGCGGGCATGAGGGAATCATGGTGTCGGGCGCCATCGTGCTCGGCGCCGGGCGGTGCTTACGCCGAGAGCTTCTTGCGGCCCTTGGCACGGCGATTGGCAAGCACCTTGCGGCCGCCGACCGTGGACATGCGGGTCCTAAAGCCATGGCGGCGCTTACGGACCAGCTTCGAGGGTTGGTAGGTGCGCTTCAACGTCGTATCTCCGGGGTAAGGGCGGCTGCCAATGGCCGCAACCGGGCGAAATGAGACCCGGCGTAGGCGCGGCTTATAGGCGCGGCTGACCCCTCGCGTCAATCGAGACGACCGCCTTCCGCCGCCCGTGCCTGGAAAACCCTTGAAAGGCGAAGCTGACACATGCATTCTGGTTCGATGGAGGAATGATGCCGCACGGTCCGATCCGCCTGTCCATCCTGGTCGCCGCCATGGCGCTGGGCTCGATCGGCGCCACGTTGGCGCTCGCTGGCCTCGGCCTGGCGTTCCCCGTGGCTGCCCTGTTGTCCGGCGCGGCGGCGGGCGTCGTGCAATACGGCGTGCTGCGCGTCCAACCCGCCCCTGTCCGGCCCGAGCCGCCGGACCACGCGGGAGACCATGCGCTGGAGCGGCAACTGGCCGAAATCCGCGCATACACCGCGTCGCTGCGCCACGACCTGCGCGGCGTGCTGTCCCCGGCGCTGATGATGTCGGACCGCCTGCTCAAGCATGCGGACCCCGCGGTGCAGAAGGCCGGCCACGCCGTCGTGCGGTCCATCGAACGCGCGACCACGCTGCTGGCCGACAGCCGGGAACGTATGGCGCTTGACGCGTAGGCGGCGACCCGAAACGATACCGCTCCAGGAGCAACAGCATGACAAGCAATCCCTACACGACCGGCGCCGTCGACTGGACCGGCGAGAACCCCGGCATGTATCTCAAGGACGACCCGGCCGGCGAATGGACCTCGCTTGCGTCGTTCTTCCGCGTCACGTGGTCGCCGCACGGCATCGGCCATGCGCTGGTGCTGCTGGAAGACCCGGCGGGGCAGCGGCCGGACGCGAACAACCTGGTGCTGACCGACAACGAGGCGATGGCCCGGTATCTCGTCGACGGGTTCATCGCCCATTTCGCGGCGTTCCGCGGCCGGGCGCTGCTGAAGACGCTGCCATACCGGCCGCTGGATTCGGTGCGCCGGTCGGGCGACACGCGCACCGCCTACCATGAACACCTGACCGGCAGCGGCCTGGAGATCGACCTGCGCTGGGGCGCGTTGGGGGCGCCCTATGCCGTGGACATGCAGCCGGACCTGACCGCGACCGGGCGGCACGAGATGTTCAGCCTGTTCGTCGACAGCGACGACGCCGGCTGCACCGTAAACGGCCGCGCGCTGCCGGGCCGGGTGACGCCGCGGGTGGTGGCGGGGCGGGAAGGCCGCAGCGCCTTCCTGGCGTTCTCGGAGACGTGGATCTTGAAGTGATTCCAGGCTTTTCGGTTCAGACCCGTCATCGCGAGACGCGCTTGCGGCGTGGCGATCCAGGGGCCGGGAGCGGTGCATGCGGCCCCTGGATCGCTTCGCCAAGCGGCGCGCGACGACAGCGACGGGGCGCGATGACAGCGGTGGGAAAGCGTTATGATCCCAAAGCCTCAATACAACGCGTGCCCATCACGCCATCCCGACGGTCATCTCAGGCGTTCCACACCGGCGTCAGCCAATCGGCGTGGTCGTTGGTTTCGCCGCGCACCAGGCTGAAATAGCGGTCCTGCAGGCGGCGGGTCAGCGGGCCCGGCATGCCGGCGCCGATCTTGTGGCGGTCCAACGACAGGATCGGCTGAATCTCGTAGCCGGAGCCGCAGAAGAACGCCTCGTCGGCGGCGTAGACCTCGGTTCGGTCGATGTCGCGCTCCTCGGCGCCGGTGGGGGTCATGTCGGCCAGCAGCTCGATCAGGGTGGCGCGGGTGACGCTCTCCAGGATGGAGCTGGTGACGCCCGGCGTGATGGCGCGGCCGTCGCGGACCATGAAGAAGCAGGATCCCGGGGATTCCGCCACGTGCCCGGCCTGCGTCAGCAGCAGCACGTTGTCGTAGCCGTCCAGCTTGCCCTGCATGCCGGCCAGGCGGCCGTTGGCGTAGTTGGAGGTCGCCTTGACGCGCGCCGGCGTCGACGTGTCGGCGATGCGGCGCCAGGACGACACGCCGACGTTGACGCCGTTCTGCACGTCGGGGTTCGGCGGGCGGGCCAACGCGGCGACCATCCAGCCGACGGGGCCGGCCGAGGCCATCTCACCGTCGCCATCCACCCAGACCAGCGGGCGGATGTGCACGTCTTCGCGCAGCTCGTTGGCGCGGATGACGGCGTTGATCTGCTCGGCGACCATCGCGTTGGTGATGTGGTGCTCGTAACGCATCACGCGCATCGAGTATTGCAGCCGGTCCAGATGCTCTTTCAGGCGGAACAGGTACATCTCGTTGCGGGCGGCGTTCCAGTAGCCGCGGATGCCCTCGAACACCCCGGCGCCGTATTTCAGCCCGGGGGTCAGCACGTGCACCTTCGCGTCGGCGTAGGGGACGATCCCGCCGTTGAACGACAGGTATTTTGGCTGGGCCATTGGGGATCCTTGCGGCAACCGGAAGACCGGACTTCGCGCCTGCCGGGCGGCGGGTGTCAACAATGGAGGCAGATGCCGGGCCGTGGCCCATGAAACGGGCGGATCGCGCCTGCGACGCGCTGCCCTGGTCGTCCGCCGACGCATTTCCGATGGACGGACCCCGGGGGCCGTGATGCACTGCCGCGTCCGACACGGAGTGCGCCATGCGTCTCGCCGCCATCCTCCTGTTCCTCGCCACCGCCATGTTGCCGGGCATAAGCCACGCGGCCTCCACGCTGGAGACGGTGCGGGCGCGCGGCATGCTCCGCTGCGGGACGGAGAACGACACGCCTGGCTCGGGCGCGCCGGACAGCAACGGGGTGCTGCAAGGGATCGACATCGAGTATTGCCGGGCGCTGGCCGCCGCCGTGTTCGGGGACGCCGGGAAGGTCACGTTCATCCACACGTCGACGCTCAACCGGTTCTCGGTGCTGCAATCCGGCGACATCGACGTGCTGATCCGCGAAACCACCAACCTGTTCAGCCGGGACACGCAGATCGGGCTGATCTTCGCCACGACGATCATGTACGACGCGCAGGGGGCGCTGGTGCCGACCAAGCTGGGCGCCAAAAGCCTGGCGGACCTGGCCGGCGCCAGCATCTGCGTGCTGCCGGGCTCGAACTCCGAGCTGAACATCGCGGACTATTTCCGCTCGCACGACATGACCTACACGCCGATCTCGATCGACAACCTGGATGCGCTGCGGCGCAGCTTCTTCGAAGGCCGGTGCGACGTGTTCACCGGCGACCGGCTGATGCTGTCGTCCAACCGGGCGATCGCCAAGACGCCCACGGACTATGTCGTGATGCCGGACCTGCTGGCCAAGTCGCCGCTGGGGCCGATGGTGCGGCAGGGCGACGACCAGTGGCTGAACATCGTCAAATGGGTGGTCAACGTCACCTTCCTGGCCGAGGAGAAGAAGCTGACGCGGGCCAACGTCGATGCGAACCGCGCCAGCAAGGACCCGGAGGTCAAGCGCCTGCTGGGCGGCACGGCCGGGCTGTCGAAGCAGATGGGGCTGGCGGACGACTGGGCGTACCAGGTCATCAAGCAGATCGGCAGCTACGCCGAGATCTATGACCGCACGCTGGGCGAGGCGTCGCCGCTGAAGCTGCCGCGCGGGCTGAACCGGCAGTGGAACGACGGGGGGCTGCTCTACTCGCCGCCCTTCCTGTAGGCGCGCGGATGCCGCTGCCGGGCCTTTCCGATCGGCGTACCCAGGCATGGGCGGCCCAGGGCCTGGGCGGCGTCGTGCTGGCGGCGGTGCTGGCGCTGCTGGCCAGCACATTGATGGACAACCTGGCGCGGCTGAACCTGACGCCCGGGTTCGAATTCCTGCTGCGCCCGGCCGGCATGCGGATGGGCGAGAGCGTGCTGCCGTTCGAGCCGACGGACAGCTTCGCCTGGGCGATCCTGGCGGCGGCGGTGAACACCATCCGCGTCTCGGCGGCGGCGATCGTGCTGGCGACGGTGCTGGGCGTCGCGGTGGGGGTGATGCGGCTGGGGTCCAACCCGCTGCTGCGGAGCATCACGTCGGCCTATGTCGAGCTGTTCCGCAACACGCCGCTGCTGCTGCAGATCCTGTTCTGGTCGGCGATCCTGCTGAAACTGCCGCCGATCCGCGACGCGATCAGCCTGCATGACTGGGCGTTCCTCAGCAACCGCGGGCTGCGCCTGCCGGCGATCACGCTGCAGGGCGGCTTCGGAATCGAATACCCGGTGCGGCGGCTGCTCGGCTACCAGGGCGGCATCACATTGACGCCGGAGTTCTGCGCGCTGCTGCTTGGCCTTGTCGCGTATCACGGCACGTTCATCGCGGAGATCGTGCGCGGCGGCATCCTGGCGGTGCCGCGCGGCCAGTGGGAGGCGTGGGG
>JAYUCA010000498.1:0-1749 GCA_043740535.1 Rhodospirillales bacterium
TTCGGCACCGCGGACAGCGGCGCAAGCCTGGGCGACATCCTGGGTGCGGCGATCCGTCGCCGCAACCAGGCCAGCGGCGAGGGCTAACCCCCCTTGTCCCTGGACGCGGACCTTCTGCTGGACAGGCGGCGCATCAAGCGCCGCCTGAACCTTTGGCGGATCCTGGCCGTGGCGGGCTTCACCGCGGCCGTGCTGGCGGTGGTGCTGCCGGGCGTTCGGCGGGGCGGCGGGCAGCATATCGCCCGCGTCAACGTCACCGGCATCATCACCGAGGACCGCAGGACGCTCGACGCGGTGTTGGCGCTGGCGAAGGACCGCAGCGTGCCCGCAGTGATCGTCCGCATCGACAGCCCCGGCGGATCGGTCGCCGGCGGCGAGAGCCTGCGGGCAGCCCTGCTGCGCGTCGCGGCCGCCAAGCCCGTCGTCGCCGTCATGGGCGGCACGGCCGCGTCGGCCGGCTACATGGTGGCGCTGCCGGCGGAGCGCATCTTTGCGCGTGAGGCGACGTTGACCGGTTCGATCGGCGTCATCCTGGAGACCGGCGAGGCATCGGGCCTGCTCGGCCGCCTGGGCGTCGCGGCCGAGGCCATCACGTCCGGGCCGCTGAAGGACCAGCCGAGCTTCATCCGGCCGCTGACGCCCGAGGGCCGCACCTACCTGCGCGCGCTGGTGGCCGACATGTATGACCAGTTCGTCACCATGGTGGCCACCGCCCGGCACATGGAGCCTGCCCGCGTGCGGGAACTGGCGGACGGCCGCGCCTACACCGGGCGCCAGGCGCTGGCGCTGGGCCTGGTCGATCAGATCGGCGGCGAGATCGAGGCCCGGGCCTGGCTGCTGCAGGAAAAGAAGATTTCCGACACCATGCCGGTGCGGGACGTCCGCAGCCGGTCGTTCCTGGACCGGACAGCCGGCAGCGCGTTGAGCGGGCTGGTCGATGGCGTATCGGCGTCGTTGCTGGGCGTTCGCGCGCTGCCGGCGGGCGCGTGGGCGATATGGCAGGGCGGCAGCGCCGAATAGCGGGCGCCGCTGCTTGACTGCCATGCCGCGGTGCGGGCATGGTCAACTCTCATTATTACGAGACCAGCAAAGACGCCCATGACAAAGTCGGAGCTGATCGCCGAACTGGCCGCCGCGAACCCGCACCTGACCGGACGGGATGTGGAACTGATCGTGGCGACGATCTTCGACGAGATCACCGGGGCGCTCGCGCGGGGCGCCAGGGTCGAGTTGCGCGGTTTCGGCGCATTCACCGTCAAGCGTCGCGACGCCCGCACCGGCCGCAACCCCCGCACCGGCGAAGCCGTCCCTGTGGAGGAAAAGGCCGTTCCGTTCTTCAAGGCCGGCAAGGAGCTGCGGGAACGGGTCAACCGTGGACCCGCCAAGCCGGGCGGCCGCCCTGTGCCCCGCGCCGAGCGGGCCCTCGCCTGAGGTAGATCTGCCGTGCGCATCCTGATCGCCATCCCCCTGCTGATCCTGCTCGTCGCCTTCGCGCTGTCGAACCAGCAGATGGTTCAGGTCGGTCTGTGGCCAACCGACATTTCGCTCGAGGTTCCGTTGTCTGTCGCCGTGCTGGTGGCGGCTGGCGTGTTCTTCATCGTGGGCGCCATGGTGACCTGGGGAAGCTCGTTCTCGCTGAAGTCCCGTGCCCGGCGGGCGGAGCGCTCGGTCCGCCAGCTGACGGCGCAGGTCGAAGCCAGCCGGCCGCGCTCAGGTCTGCCGATGCTGCCGCCGGGCTGACTGTCGGCG
>JAYUCA010000499.1:0-5123 GCA_043740535.1 Rhodospirillales bacterium
ATCGGGGGCAGCGAAGTCGGCCAGCGGCAGGTTCGTCGTGTAGCCGTCGTGGCTGTGGAAGATGACGAAGCGCGCGTCCTGCTTCGGGCGGACGGCGTCCATCAGGTCCATGGCCGACACGCCGCGCCAGGTGTTGTCGTAGCGCGACCAGGTGGTGACGCAGTGCATGTCGGACACGAACTCGCGCTGCGGCAGCGCCTGGAACGCGGCCCAGTCGAGGGTGACGGCGTTCTCCACGTCGCCGAACACACGGAGCTGCCAACGGTCGAGCGGCACGTCTGGCTGCACGCCGAGGTCGAGCACCGGCCAGTCCCGCACGGTGTGCTGGCCGGGCGGCAGGCGGTCGGTGTCCGGCCGGCCATGGCGGCCGGTCAGGAATTTGCCCAGCTCCGCCCAGCGTTGCTTGGTGCGGGTCAGCTTGCTTTCGTCGGGGGTGTCTGGCGGATTATCGGTCACGGCGATCAGTCACCCTTTCGAAAAGACGCCCTTGGCTTACACCAACGGCACGGTGCTCAGACATATCCTACGGCGCAAAACCGTCCTGCCCGCGAATGCGGGTATCCACGCAGCGCCGCCGCAACCGGCCGTGGGCCTTGGCGCACCGGGGCTGCGGGTATTATGCCGGCAGCAATCAGAGTGACGATGGTGGCGATGAGTCGTGCCCACCCAGCGCCCGGTCCAGCACCACCACGGAATGGACCGCCACCCGCCCGCCAAGGTCCGCGATCTGGTGCCGGCACGATGTGCCGTCGGCGATGATCAGGTCGTGTGCGCCGGCGGCGCGGACCGCCGGGACCAGGTTCGCCTCCGCCATCGCCCGGCTCTCGGCCTGGGTTTCTGCCTGGTAGCCGAAGGCCCCGGCCATGCCGCAGCAGGCGGACTGGATGGGCCGCACGGTCAGCCCGGGGATGCGGCCCAGCACCACAAGGCTGTCGGGGAAGGCGCCGAGGGCCTTCTGGTGGCAGTGGCCGTGGACGTGCGCCGTGGCCCCGATGGCCGCCAGCTTCAGGTCCGGGGCGTGCTTCGCCAGGAACTCGCCGATCAGCATGGCCCGGCTGGCGAGCGACGAGGCTTCGGGGCCGGGGAGCAGCGCCAGGAACTCGTCGCGGAGCGTGAGCAGGCACGACGGCTCCAGCCCCACGACGGGCAGGTCGCCGGCCAAGGCGGCCAGCGTGCGGCGCGCTTCGGCGCGGGCCTTGTCGACAAGGCCCGCCGAGAGGTAGGTGCGGCCGCAGCACAAGGGCGGACCCGGCGGCAGCACCGGGTTGAAGCCGGCGGCCCGCAGCACGCGGAGGGCGGCGCGCAGGTTCCCGGGTTCGTAATACCGGTTGAAGGTGTCGGCGAACAGCAGCACGCGGGGCTGCGCCGTGCCCGGGGCGGATTCGGCGTCGCGGAACGGCTGGCCGCTCCATTCCGGCAGCGGCCGCGCCGCAGCAAAGCCCAGCAGCCGCTCCGACAGGCGCCGCAGCAGCGGCGACCGGTTCCGGACGTTCATCAACCATGACAGGCGCGACGCCCATGCGGCGTAGCGCGGCAACCCGGCCACCAGCCGCTCCCGCAGGGCCACCCCGTGCCGGGCCGCGCGGGCCGCCAGGGCCTCGATCTTCATGCGCGCCATGTCGACGCCGGTCGGGCACTCCCGCCGGCACGCCTTGCAGGACACGCACAGCTTCAGCGCTGCCGCCACGTCGTCGCCGGCCAGCGCGTCCGGCCCCAATTGACCCGTCAAGGCCAGGCGCAGCGTGTTGGCGCGGCCCCGCGTCAGATGCGCCTCGTCCCGGGTGACCCGGTAGCTCGGGCACATCGACCCGGCGTCGAAGCTGCGGCAGGTGCCGTTGTTGTTGCACATCTCCACGGCAGCGAGCATGCCGCCCAGCGGGCCGGGATAGGCCGACCAGTCCAGCACCGGCCGCACGTCGGCCGCCGCGTAGCCGGGGCCGTAGCGGAACAGCGTGCGGTCATCCATGCGGGGCGGCCGCACGATGCGGTTGGGGTTCAGCAGCGCGCCCGGGTCGAACGCGTCCTTCACCGCCTCGAACGCCTGCACGATGCGCGGACCGAACATGCTTTCGTGGAATTCCGACCGCACGATGCCGTCGCCATGCTCGCCGCTGTGGCTGCCCTTGTATGCGCGGACCAGGGCGAAACATTCTTCCGCAATGGCACGCATGGTCTTGATATCCGCCGGGTCCTTCATGTTCAGCACAGGGCGGACGTGCAGGCAGCCAACGCTGGCGTGGGCATACCAGGTGCCCTTCGTGCCGTGCCGGGCGAACACGTCGTTGAGGCGCTCGGTATAGTCGGCGAGGTCGTCGAGGCCCACGGCGCAGTCCTCGATGAAGCTGACGGGTTTGCCGTCGCCCTTCATCGACATCATGATGTTCAGCCCGGCCTCCCGCACAGCGGCGATGGCGGTCTGGAACACAGGGTCGGTCGCGCGCACGACGGCGCCGGGGTGGCCGAGGTCGGCCATCGCCTCGTCGAGCCGGTCCAGCTTGGAAAGCAGCGGCGCGTCGTCCTGGCCGTGGAACTCGACGATCAGCAGGCTGTCGGGTTCACCCTGCACCATGGCATCGATCGTGGCGCGGTAGATGGGGATGCCGCGGCCGAGGTCGATCATCGTGCGGTCCACCAGCTCGACCGCCTCGGGGTTCAGCGCGACCAGATGCCTCGATGCCTCCATCGCCGCGCGGAAGGTCGGGAACTGGCAGATCCCCAGCATTTTTCGGGGCAGCAGCGGGTGCAGCGTCAGCTCCAGGGCTGCCGAGAACGCGAGCGTACCCTCGGACCCCACCAACAGCCGCGCCAGGTTCTCCCGGCCCTCGCGCCGCGCGGCGGGGGTCAGCACCTCGATGTTGTAGCCGCCGACGCGGCGGAGCTGGTGCGGGAAACGAGCGGCGATCTCTTCCGCCTCGGCGGCGCCCAGGGCGCGCAGGCGCTGGATCAGGGTGGCGATCGGCGCCGGCACGTCGGCGCCCAGATTGTCCGGCAGCAACCCGAAGCGGTGCCGCGTGCCGTCGGCCAGGATCGCGTCGATCGCCTGCACGTTGTCGGCCATCAGCCCGTAGCGGATGGATTTGGAGCCGCAGGAGTTGTTGGCCGCCATGCCGCCGATGGTGCAGCGGGCGTTGGTGCTGGGATCGACCGGGAAGAACACGCCCTGCGGCTTCAGCGCCGCGTTCAGGTGGCTCAGCACCAGGCCCGGCTCGACCCAGGCGCGCCCGGCGGCCGCATCCACGTCCAGCACCCGGCGCAGGTATTTCGAGCAGTCGATCACCAGCGCCCGGTTGACCGTCTGGCCGCACTGGCTGGTGCCGCCGCCGCGCGGCAGCACGGGCACGCCGTGTTCCCGCGCGATGGCCATCGCGGCCACGACGTCATCGATGCTGCGCGGCACGATGACGCCGACGGGCTCGACCTGGTAGATCGAGGCGTCGGTGCTGTAGCGCCCACGGTCGGCGCGGCCGAACAGCACCTCGGCCCGGGTTTCCCGCCGCAGCCGCTGCGCGAGCCTCGCGTCGCCCAGCGGCGGCAAGGCGCGGCCCCCGTCAGGCATGGGCGGGCCGCAGCTTGGCCGCCACCTGGCAGCGGAGGTAGGGGTAGGCCGAGAACACGAGGCCGAGCTGGACGTTCGACAGCCCCAGCCCCGCCTTGAACGCCACCGCCGCCGAGCTGACGTTCACACGATCGACGGAGGTGGTGAAGCTCATCGCGCACAGCAGCAGCACGTTGCTGCCGGCGTTCCACCACCTGGTGTTCATGGCCGTCCCCTGTCGCCGCGCCGCTTATGCGGCCTTCTGCTCTGCCGCCGCCGCCCGCCCGGCGATCACGTCCATCGCCGCCGCCACGCCGCCCTGCCGATGCGGGACGCCGGCCAGGTGCAGCCCCATCTCGACGCCCGACAGCGTGCCCATCAGCATCAGGTCATTGAAGTCGCCGAGATGGCCGATGCGGAACACGCGGCCCTTCAGGCGGCCCAGGCCCTGGCCCAGCGACATGTCGAACTGCTCCAGGATCACCGCGCGCAGCGCGTCCGCGTCATGCCCCTCGGGCAGCAGCACCGTCGTCAGCACGCTGCTGTATTCACGCGGGTCGAGCGCCAGAACCTCCAGCCCCCAGCCCCGCACGGCGGCGCGGGTGGCGGCGGCGAAGCGGTCGTGGCGCGCGAACACCTGCGGCAGCCCTTCTTCCTGCAGCATCTTCAGCGCCTCATCGAGGCCGTACAGCAGGTTGGTCGCCGGGGTGTAGGGGAAGTAGCCGGTCCTGTTCGGCCCCATCATCTCCTGCCAGTCCCAATACGATCGCGGCATGCCGCCGGTCCTGGCCACCGCCAGCGCCTTGTCCGACACGGCGTTGAACCCCAGCCCCGCCGGCAGCATCATCCCCTTCTGCGACCCGGCCACCGTCACGTCGACGCCCCAGGCGTCGTGCTGGAAGTCCATCGAACCCAGGCCCGATATCGTGTCGACCATGAACAGCGTCGGATGGTCCGCGCGGTCGATGGCGGCGCGGATGTCGGGCACGCGGGTGGTGACGCCGGTGCTGGTTTCGTTGTGCACGACCATCACGGCCTTGATGGCGCGGCCGGCGTCGGCGCGCAGCCGCGCCTCCACGTCGGCGGGATCGACGCCGTGGCGCCAGTCGCCGGGCACGAACTGCACCTCCAGCCCCAGGCGGGCGGCCATGGCCTTCCACAGGGTGGCGAACTGGCCCGTCTCATACATCAGCACGTGATCGCCGGGCTTCAGCACGTTGACGATCGCCGCCTCCCACGCGCCGGTGCCGCTGGACGGGAAGACGATCACCGTGCCCTGCGTGCCGAAGACGGGGCCCAGGCCCTGCAGCACACGGCGGCCAAGCGCGCCGAATTCAGGGCCGCGATGGTCGATGGTGGGCTTGTCAATGGCGCGCAGGATGCGGTCCGGCACGTTGCTGGGCCCTGGGATCTGCAGGAAGTGGCGGCCGCTTCTGTGCGCCATGGCGCCCTCCGTGGTGGCTTGATGCTCGCGTGTCAGTCTCATGCAGAAGCTGCTGACGCAAGATGGAAACCTCGGGCGGCGGCGCCCACATGACGGGGATGCCGATGCTCGTCGCCCCCGACCCGTCCGACCCCCGCCTGACCC
>JAYUCA010000500.1:0-1902 GCA_043740535.1 Rhodospirillales bacterium
CCCAAGCCGGCGCGCCCAGGCCTGCAATGACCAGCATGCCGCCCCGGTCCGCCAACACCGCCCGCACCAGGTCGCGTCGATCCAGCATCGGCTCAATCCTTCCCGAACGTCTTGGCGCCAAGCAGCCGCTGGCCCAGCAGCGTGGCCGCCGGGCGGAGGGTGTTGAACGCCAGGCGGAGCGTTGCATCCACCGTGGGGGCCACGTCCTCCGGACGGTCCGCCCGGCGCACCAGCGTGCCCATGGCCTCCAGCACCGCCTGGGTGGCGTTGCCCATCGGCACCTGCGCCGGGTTGAACTCCCCGAAGTCGCCGCGCATCGTGACGATCATCGGCATCGGCGTGCGGTGCAGCAGCGGCAGGGACAGCATGTTGATGCAGTTGCCGACGCCCGAGCTCTGCATCAGAAGCACGCCCTTCGCGCCGCCCAGCCAGGCGCCGGACAGCATGGCGACGCCTTCCTCCTCGGTCGTCAGCGTGACGACCGTCATCGCGTTGTCCGCCAGGCAGCGCTTGATCAGCCGCGAGTGCCCGGCATCCGGCACCAGCGCCACCTGCTGGATGCCATGCTGCTTCAGCAGGTCGAAGATCAGGTCCGGCCAATCCGTTGCCGCGTCCGCTTGCATCCGCCTCTCCCGCTCGTCGATCCGGGCCAGCAGAAGCGCGAAGGTTCGGACTGTCAAACCCGGGGGCGTGACGGCGCGTTGGCTTTTTCCGCCGCCTGGGATGTTGCGGACGGCAGACGGGCGGTGAAGATCGTGCCCGTGGTTTCGGTGGACCGGACGTCGATCGTTCCGCCATGCGCCGTGACGATCTCTTTTGCGATATACAGGCCCAGGCCCAGGCTGGTGGAATTGTCGTCGGCATCCCTTTGGCCGGACGCGCCCTGGAACATGCAGTCGAACAGCTTCGGTATCATGTGCTGCGGGATGGCCGCGCCACCGTTATGCACGGTCAATTCCACGCCGGCGTCGCCGCCGCGGACGGTGACAATGATCGGTGAATGGATCCCGCCATGCTGCACGGCATTCCCGAGCAGGTTGGACAGACACTGGCTGATCCGCGCCTGGTCCCAGTCCCCGAGTATCTCCTCGTCGCAATCCAGCTTGAAAAGACGCTTGGGATAGATCGCCTTCATTTCCTCGACCGCATCGATGCAGATGCGGCGCATGCATGTCTGAGCCGGAACGATCGTGATGCCTGCTCCCAGCCGCACCCGCGTCAATTCGATCAGGTCGGTGATCATGTGCGCCATTCGCCCGGCGGAAATCAGGATCTGCGCCGCGAACTCGTTGTGACGGTCCGTGGTCTTTGCCCGCAGCTGCAGCTCCGCCAGGCCCGAGATGGCGGCGAGCGGGTTCCGCAGGTCATGGCCGAGGACGCCCAGGAACAGCTCCCGCGAGCGGTCGATTTCGGTGGTGTATCTGACTGCCGCCTCGGTCAGGGCCTGGTCCACCGCCTCGTTGAACCGGGTGAGGTCGTAAAGCGAGTGTTCGTCCATCGTCGGCGATCGCTGCTGCCACAACCGAATGACCGTCGCGCGCAACGCCCTGAACTCGGAAATCACCTGGCGTGATGACAATCCCATCCTGACCCGGGCCAGGGCGTGCTGCTCGGCAGCGTTTTCGATGTTCGCATAGCGCCTCGGTTCGCCCTCGGATTTTTCCTGTTGCTGCTCGTCGCTCTGGGCGCTGTCCATATCCATGGCGATTTCGTGCAGCATCTCCAGGATGCCGTTGCGCAGGATCAGCTGGCTGAAGTCCTCCTTCGGCAGCAGGCTCGCCGCGAACAGCTCCCACTCGGCTGCGATGTGCTCGACGTTTGAGCGTATGAACGCTGAAAGTCTCATGGTTGGGCCCGTTTTTCAAAGAATGAGGCGGCCCTACGACAATGGATCCGCGACGT
>JAYUCA010000501.1:0-11454 GCA_043740535.1 Rhodospirillales bacterium
CGTCGCGGGCAAGCCGGTGGCCGTCCAGTCGCCCGCCAGAGCCACGTTCATCCACGATGTGTGGGCGCCAGGCCGCCTGGCCTCCTGCTCCGGTGTCGCGGCGAATGTCGCCCGCTTCTCTTTTACAACTCGGAACTCCGGAATTGGATGGGGTAGGTTAAGCGCCCGGCGCACATCTGCCCATACCTGTTGCCCTAAAGCATCACTCGGTGTGTCCAAAAGACGATTTCCAGCCGATATGGTCGTGCTGACGATGCCCGGCTTTACGAACACCCATTCCGCGACGCCCCCCACGAGGCCGATGAACCCGGCCTCGCCAGGGTCCGCGGTGACTTTGTAGTGCACGTTCAGGATCGCCTCGAACCGGTCCGGCGCCGTCAAGCCCGGCAACAGGCTGGTCGCAACTGGCGCAGGCACGGCCAGCACCACCGCCTCCGTCGGCCCAAGCGGCGTGTCGTCGATGGCGACGATCCGCCCTGCTTCGGTCCGCAGGTTGGCGACGCGGCTTCCCAGCAGGACTTCGGCGCCCCGCCGGACCAGCCAGTCGATCGCCGGATCGACGAAGCTTTCGGAAAGACCCTCCTTCGGGAAGGCCGGGATGCAGGCGGCCCCACCCAGGGCCAGCGTCTCCTGCACCACGGCCCCCAGCAGCCGGGCGCTGCCGTCCTCGGGCAGCGTATTGAGGGCGGCGATGGCGAGCGGCTCGAGCAGGCGGCGATACAGCGCGCCGGGCCGCAGCGCCTGCGCCACGGTCGTCTGCGGCTTCGCGCGGTGCAGGAATAGCGCCGGCAGCGCGTCCAGCACCCGCATGCCCGGCACGCGGCGGGACGGGACCAGCATCCACCAGGGCGCCGAACCCATGTTCGGCCGCAGCGTCCAGCGCTCGCCCGTCGCCAGGTCCATGAACGGGAACACCGGCGTCGCCGGCCCCGTCAGCGTATCGCGGGCGCCGATCTGGTCCAGGAACGCGAACGTCGCGCGGTTGCCCGACAGCAGCAGATGGTTGCCGTTGTCGATGCGGCAGCCGAGCGCCCGGTCGAAATAGGACCGGCACCGCCCGCCCGCCTGCGGCCCGGCCTCGTGCAGCGTGACGCCGACCCCGGCCTCGACAAGGCTCAGTGCTGCGGCCAGCCCGGCCATGCCGGCGCCGATGACATGCACGTGGCTGGGCGTCATCACAGGTGCCGAAGCGCTATCCAAAGCTTCTGCCAGCGCGGCAGCTTCACCGGCTGATCCGGGTTGCTCCAGCCACGCTGCTGCAAGCGTTCCAGCAGGGCGGCATAGGTCGCCCCCATCAGCCGCGCCGGCTTCATGGCGCGCGGGTCGCAGCGCAGCATCGCCGCCGCCGCCTGATCGAAATGCCGGTGCGCCTGCGCCGCCATGCGCGCGCACAGCGCCGGCAGGGCCTTGTGGTGCAGCGCCGCCTGCGGCTCGGGCGGGACGCCGGCGTCGTCCAGCCACTCGCGCGGCAGATAGAGCCGGCCGCGGCCGGCATCCTCGGCCACGTCGCGCAGGATGTTGGTCATCTGCAAGGCGCGGCCCAGGTGCCACGCGACCTCGTCCGCATCCGCCGAGCCGTCGCCGAAGGCGCGCACGCTCAGCCGCCCCACGGCGGCGGCGACGCGGTCGCAGTACAGGTCCAGCGTCGCCATGTCGGGCGCCACGATCGCCTGTTCGGCGTCCATCGCCATGCCGTCGATCACGGCCAGGAAATCCTCCTGCCGCAGGCCGTAGCGCTCGACGGCCAGCAGCAGCACGCGCGTCACCGGCTCGTTCGCGCGGCCCCGGTACAGCTCGGCGATCCGGTCGCGCCAGGCGGCCAGCCCGGCCAGCTTCTGCGGCAGCGGCGCCGGTTCGTCGGCCACGTCGTCGACGATGCGGCAGAACCCGTAGATCGCGTACATCGCCGCGCGGCGGTCCTTCGGCAGGATTTTCATGCCGCGGTAGAACGATGTGCCGGCCCGCTTGACCAGCACCGCGACGGCGGCCAGGTCGTCCGGCGCCGCCCCCAGGGCGGTCATGCCGCGAACCGCAGCGCGCCGAGCACGCTGCCCGCCACGTCCTGCTTCAGCAGCTTCACCCGGCCCGCCACCGGATCGGCCATGCGCAGCCGCCTGGCCAGGCGGCGGGCCAGGCCGAGGATGACGGCGCACTCGATGCGCAGGCGCCGGTCGCGCACCAGGCGCGGCAGCAGCGCGGCCTCGTCGTTCAGCCGGTCCACCTCGTCCAGCAGGCTGTCGATGACCACGCGCAGCCCGGGCGTTTCGCCCGCGCCGGCCAGGTCCTGGACCCGGGCGCCGGCCGCGGCAAGCTGGTCGTCCGGCAAATAGCAGCGGTCGAGCGCCGCCAGGTCCTTCGCGCCGTCCTGCAGGTGGTTCAGCACCTGAAGCGAGGCGCACAGCGCGTCGCTCGGCGCATGGGTTTCAATGTTCTCGCCATGCAGATCCAGCACGTGGCGTCCGACGGGCATGGCGGACAAGGTGCAATAATGCAGCAGTTCGGGCCAGTCGGCGTAGCGGCGCTTGGCGGCGTCCTGCCGGAACGCCGCCAGCAGGTCCAGCGCGTGCCGGGGGGCGACCCCGGTGGTGGCCAGGCTGGCGCGCAGGCCCATGGCGGTCGGCGCGCCGGCGTCCGCCCGGCCCAGCAGCACGGCCTCCATCACGTCCAGCCGGGCCAGCTTGTCGACGGCAGAAAGGGCCGGGCTGTCGGCGATGTCGTCGGCGTTGCGGGCGAACGCATAGAAGGCGTGCACGTGCGGGCGCAGGGCAGGGCGGATCAGGATCGAGCCGACGGGGAAATTCTCGTCGCCGCGGTCCTTGCCGGACCAGGTCTCCACTGTCTCGGTCAAGCCCCGGCTCCCTGGTTGGCCCGTCGTTTCCAGACCATGCCGCGGCCCCGGTGGTGAAGATAGAACGTGGCGATCCCCGGCAAGGCAAGCGCCCACAGCGGGGATTGGCGGAATGGGTGCAAGCCCGGTGCGGCGGCGCCCGTCACAGGCGACCCTGTTCGCGGAACCAGGCGATGGCGTCGGCAAAGGCCTCGCGGGCTGGGCGCGCGGTGTAGCCCAGCTCCCGCTCGGCCTTCGCGCTGCTGAAATACATCAGCTTCTTTGCCATCGCCAGCATCTCCCGGGTGACCAGCGGCTCCAGCTTGAAGGCCCGCGCCGCGGCCTCCATGCCAAGTGCGACCGGATACAGCGCGGCGTTCGGGATCCGCAGCCGGCGGGCGGTGGGGCGGCCCATCACGTCGTCGATCATGGCCAACAGGCTCGGCATCGCAAGGTCTTCGCCGCCCAGGATATAGGCCTCGCCGGCCCGGCCCCGCTCCAGCGCCAGCACGTGGCCCATGGCGACGTCATCGACGTGCACGATGTTGAGGCCGGTATCCAGATAGGCCGGCATCCGCCCGGCGGCTGCGTCCAGCACCATCTTGCCGGTGGGCGTCGGCCTGATGTCGCGGGGGCCGACCGGGGCCGCGGGATTGACGATGACGACCGGCACGCCGTCGCGGGCCAGGGCCCGGACCGCCTGCTCGGCGAGGTATTTGGACTGCTTGTAGACGCCGGCGATCGACTCGGGGCGCACCGGCGTGTCCTCGGTCCCGGGCGTGCCGTCGCCGACCAGGCCCAGCGCGGCGACGCTGCTGCAATAGACGATGCGTTCCACCCCGGCTTCGTGCGCCGCCACCAGCAGGGCACGGGCGCCGGCGACGTTGGCCTGCATCATCGGGGCCGGATCGGGCACCCACAGGCGGTAATCGGCGGCGACGTGCACCAGATAGCGGCAGCCCTGCACCGCGGCCACCAGGCTGGCGGGGTCCTTCAGGTCACCCACGACGGCGTCGCCGAGCCCTTCTATCAGCCGGCGGTCGCTGGTGGGGCGCACCAGCATCCGCAGCGCATGGCCGCGCCCATTCAGCGCGCGTGCGACGGCGGAGCCGACGAAGCCGGTGGCGCCGGTCAGAAGAGTGGGTGCGGGGGCGGCGGACATGGTGGGAGTCTATAGCCTGGACCGGGGCGCGTGGTGTAGGGGCGGACGGATGAAGCGCTTGTCCCTGTTGCTCGCCGTCGCCGGAGTGGGCGTCGTGCTGCTGCTGCTCGCCTGGTTCGACGTGGGCGCGGTGTGGGCGGCGATGGTCTCGGTGGGCTGGGGCGGGTTCCTGCTGCTGGTGGCATGGCAGGCGGTGCTGTTCGTGCTGCTGGGGCTGGCCTGGGCGGTGGTGCTGCCCGGCGTGTCCGTGCCGGTGCTGGTGTGGGGCCGCATGGTGCGGGACGCGGCGACGACATGCCTGCCGTTCTCGCCGGTGGGCGGCTACGTGATCGGCGCACGCGCAATCACGCTGCAGGGCGTCGCCTGGCCGGTCGCGGCGGCGAGCACGGTGATCGACGTGACGGCCGAGATCATCGCGCAGATGGTGTTCTCGTTGTTCGGCGTGGCGGTGGTGCTGGTGCTGCTGCCGGGCGCATCGTTCGCGGGGCCGGTGGCGGCGGGCGCCAGCGTGGCGCTGGCGCTGCTGCTGCTGGCGTTGTGGCAGCGGGCGCGGATCGGGCGGGCGGTGCGGGCGCTGGGCGGGCGGCTGCTGGCGGGTATGCTCGCGGCCGAGGGCGGGCTGGCGCGTTTGCAGGCGGAGCTGGGACGGCTGTATGTGCCTGAAAGGTTGGGCGTCGCGGCGGCGCTGCACCTGAGCGGATGGTTCGCAACGGGGGTAGGCACCTGGATCAGCCTGCGCCTGCTGGGGGCGGAGATCGACGTGCTGCACGTGCTGGCGCTGGAGGCGCTGCTGGACGCGCTGGTGGCCGCCGCCTTCGTGGTGCCGGGCGCCGCCGGCGTGCAGGAGGCGGGGTATGTCGGCATCGGCGCGCTGTTCGGCGTGCCGCCCGACCTGGCGCTGTCGGTGTCGCTGCTGCGCCGGGGAAAGGACCTGGTGTGGGGACTGCCGATCCTGGGGGCCTGGCAGTGGCGCGAAGTCCGGCGGCTGGCGTCGTGACGATTTGCAATCGGAGGATGACATGACCAAGGGGGCATCGAGCGCCGCCTATCCCGAACCGGTCCGCGCATTGCTGCTGGTCGGCGAGGACCAGAGCGAAGATGAGGCGCAGTGGCAGGACTACGCGGCCCGGTTCGGCCTCACGGAGGCCGACACCGATTCGCTGATCCGGCTGGCATGCGACCCGGCGCTGCACAACGAGGCGGCTGACAGCATCGAGGCGTGGGCGCCCACGCATGCCTGGCGCGCGCTGGCGCAGTTGCAGGCCGGGGCAGCGGTGCCGCCGTTGTTGGCGCTGCTCGAATGGCTCAACGACGACGACGACATCGCGGCCGAGGAGGATCTGCCCATCGTGTTCGGCATCATCGGGGCGCCGGCGATCCCGCATATCGCAGCGTTCCTCGCCGACCGATCGAAGCCGACCTTTGCCGCCGCGGACGCCGTGACCGGCCTGGCGGAGATCGCGAAGCGGCATCCCGAATGCCGGGCCGAGTGCGTCGAAATCCTGACCCGGGTGCTGGAGCCGCATGCCGACTCGGATTCCATCGTCAACGGCTACGCCGTTGGGAGCTTGCTCGGCATGGCGGCTGTCGAAGCGATCGATGCGATCCGGGCAGCGTTCCACAGCGGCGTTGTCGAGCCCAGCATTTCAGGTGATCTGGAGGACGTGGAGGTCGAGTTCGGGCTGCGGAAGAAGCGCACGACGCGGCCGGCCTATTCGACGATCGACGACGACGGGCCGGTGCTGGACCGCGATTACGACGCCGATTTCGACCCCGGCTACGACGCCGACCGCGTCGTCCCTGTCACGCCGCGCTCGGAGAAAATCGGCCGCAATGACTTCTGCCCCTGCGGCAGCGGAAAGAAATACAAGAAGTGCTGCCTGGTGTAAGGCAGCATCGGCATGTCCGTAGGGTGCGTCCTATAACCCACCATTTCCGCTATCCAACCGAGCGATTGGTGGGTTGAAGGACCCACCCTACGAAGATTGGCCGATCAACGATCATCGATCCCTGCCCAAATAGGCAGTCCGCATCACCTCGACCGCGTCCAGTTTCGCATGGAACAACCCCCAGTCGTCGCGCTCGGCGATCGGGGCCCAGATCGCCTCCACCTCGTCGATCAGCAGCGTGCAGGGGTGCGGCTGGTCGAAATACCGGTGCCCGGGATTCGCGTCCGCCGCCGGCGCATAGGCGTCCAGCAGCTCACGCACCGGCGCAAAGGCCTCCGTCCGCGGCGGGTTGCGCTTGGCATAGCCATCGAAGAACGCCTGCTCGAACGGCGCCTCCGACTCCGCCATCCAGCGCCACCACGCCTGCGCGAAGGCGTGATCCTGTTGCGGGCTGACGGGCGCCAGGCCCAGGCGGCGCAGCACCGCTGCATCCAGCGCCGCGTGGAAGATCGGCGGAAAGGTCTCGATCGCCGCCTGCAGCGCCTCCTGCCCGGCGAAGGGCAGCAGGCATTCGGCCAGGCGCACCAGGTTCCACAGCAGCGTGTCGGGCTGGCGGCCGTAGGCGTACAGGCCGTTCTCGTCGAAATAGGCGGCGGTGAAGTCCGCGTCGTAGTGCGGCAGGAACCGCCAGGGGCCGTAGTCGAAGCTTTCTCCGGTCACGTTGATGTTGTCGGTGTTCAGCACCCCGTGCACGAACCCGGCCGCCATCCACTGCGCGCCCAGCAGCGCCACCCTTCCAGCGACCTCGGTCAGGAACGCCGCCGCCCGCGTCGATGGGTCGTCATGCCACAGCGCCGGCATGTGCGTGCGGATCGTGTGGTCCATCAGGCGCAGCACGTTGTCCGGCTGATCCAGCGCCGCGAAGCGTTGGAAGCTGCCGATGCGGATGTGGGAATGGCTGAGCCGGACCAGCACGGCAGAGCGCGTGGGCGACGGCTCGTCATGGCGGACCAGCGCTTCGCCGGTCTCGATCAGGCTGAACGACTTGCTGGTATAGACGCCCTGCGCCTCCAGCATCGTGCTTGCCAGCACCTCCCGCACGCCGCCCTTCAGCGTCAGCCGCCCGTCGGCGGAGCGGGACCAGGGGGTCTGCCCGCTGCCCTTCGTGCCGAAGTCCAGCAGCCTGCCGTCCTGCGCGTCGTGCAGTTGCGCGAACAGGAAGCCGCGCCCGTCGCCGAGCTCTGGATTGTAGTGGCGGAACTGATGGCCGTGGTAGCGCAACGCCAGCGGCTGTTCGAAGCTGCCGGGCAGCGGCTCGAACCGTCCGAAATAGGCGATCCACTCGGCGTCGGTCAGCGTGTCGAGGCCCACGCGCGCCGCCCAGCGCTGGTCCCGGTGGCGGATGATGTGCGCGGGGAACCGGGCGGCGGCGACGGGGTCGTAGAACTCCATGCCCAGGGCGGCGTGGGTCGTGGCCGGGCGGTAGGCGGGGCTGGGGGACATGCAGGCAGGCTGTACCGCGCGCGCCGTCAACGCGCCAGCACGGCCTTCAGGTTGCGTTCGGAGATCGCCAGCACCTGCTCGTCGCCGCTGACCATCAGCGCCGCGATGGCGCCGTCCATGATCAGCAGGATCTGCCGGGCCAGCAGCTCCGGTTCGGGGTAGGCGGCTTCGGCGGCCAGGCTGCTCAGCCGACCGAGGATGGCGGCGTGATGGGTCTTCGTCAGCTCCCGTAGCCAGGGCTCGCCGGCGGCGCCTTTGGTGTGCTCGGCGGCGGCGTTCATGAAGGCGCATCCGTAAAAGCGGTCCGATCCGAACCAGACCCGCAGCCCGTGCACGGCCGCATGCAGACGCTGCACCGGATCCGGCCCGGCCGCGTCGATCACCGCGAAGATCGCTTCCCGCTGCGCATCGCCCTCGCGCGCCAGCACCTCCTTCAGCAGGCCCTCCTTCGAGCCGAACCGGCTGTACAACGTCATCTTCGACGCGCTGGCCTCGGCCAGGATGCTGTCGATGCCGGTCGCGTGGATGCCGTCGCGACAGAACAGTTCGCGCGCGACTTCCAGGATGCGCTCATGCGGGGCGGGCCGGACGACGGAGACGCTGGTTTCAGCGGATTTGGGTCGAGCCGCAGGCATTCCGCCTCCATCCTGGGCAGCATTGCCCATTTTTCCGGCACAGTCAGTCTTGCGGGCCGCCGCGACTCCACGGGCGCATTGTTCCTTGCAGGCGGCACTGCGGTCAAATGCAAGGCTGCCAAGCGAATGGCACGGAGCTTGCTGCGGTTCCCGTAAGACTGACCGGTCTGTCCAGACCAGCGAAACGGGGAACCCAGCATGAGCGCCACCATGAAACTCCAACCGCCCACCGCGATGACCGGGTGCCTGGCGCCGATCGACAAAGGCGGCCTCGATGAGCTGATCGCCAAGGGCCGCGCCAATCCGCAGGCCATCAAGACCCTGAAATGCAAGACGATCGCCGAAGGCCGCTTCCGTCACCTCAATATGATCCGCGACCTGCCGCCCTACATCGTCGATGAGCCGCCGGGCCTGCTGGGCGACGACACCGCGCCGAACCCGTCGGAGGCTTCATTGGCCGCCCTCGGGTCCTGCCTTGCCGTCGGCATCCATGCCAACGCGGTGTCGCAAGGCATCGTGATCCAAAGCCTGGAAATCGAGCTTGAGGCCGACATCAACATCACCGCCGTGTGGGGCACCGGCGACACCTCGCCGAAGCCGGTCGGCTTCGATGCGGTGCGGGCCAAGGTGCACCTGATTTCTGATGCGCCCAAGGCAACGACGGACGCGCTGATCGCGCACGCCACCAGATGGTCGCCGGTCGCCAACACGTTCATGAAGCCCGTCGGCGTGGACGTGCACGGCGTCTGATCACGGAGAAGACCCTCATGGCCGAACCCGCCACGCACGCCGCCGCCGATCCCCTGGACGCCGTCATCGCGTCCGAACTGGGGCCGCTGGTCACGCGGATCGATCATGAGGGCTACTATCCCGCCGAAGCGATGCGCGCACTCGGCGAGTCCGGCCTGTTCTCCGCCCATCTGGCGGCGACTTCCGCCCATCCCTCGATCGGCGAGGCCGTGCGGCGGATGGCGCTGGTCGGCCGCACGTGCATGTCGACGGCGTTCTGCACCTGGTGCCAGGACGCGGCCGCCTGGTATCTGGAGCAGTCCGACAATGTCGAGCTGCGCCGCCGGCTGCAACCAGGGCTGGCCAGCGGCGCGCAGATGGGCGGCACCGGGCTGTCGAACCCGATGAAGACGTTCTCCGGCATCGAGAAACTGAAGCTTCGCGGGCGCCGCGTCCCGGGCGGCTACGAGGTTTCTGGCGTGCTGCCCTGGGTCAGCAACCTGGGCGAGGGCCATCTGTTCGGCACCGTGTTCGAAGACGCGGACCGGCCGGGCCACCGCGTGATGGCGATGTTCCGCTGCGGCCATGACGGCGTCGAGATTCGCCAGAACGCCCGATTCATCGCGCTGGAAGGCACCGGCACCTACAGCGTGCTGTTCCGCCGTGCCCTGATCCGCGACGACCTGGTGCTGGCCGACCCGCTGGGCGACATGGTCAAGCGGATCAAGGCCGGGTTCATCCTGCTGCAGACCGGCATGGGGCTGGGCGTCATCGGCGCATGCATCGACCTGATGCGCGAGGCGGACGTGACGCATGGCCACAGCAACAAATACCTGCCCCGCCGCGCCGACGACTTCGCCACCGACCTGCACGGCATGGAAACCGAGATCGGCCGCCTGGGCGCCACGCCGCTGGAGCAGGCGCCGGAATACCTGCGCGCCGTCCTGCTGGCCCGGCTGCGCACCAGCGAACTCGCACTGGAGGCCGGGCAGGCCGCGTTGATGCACGCGGGCTCCCGCGGCTACATCGAAGGCTCGCCGGTGAATCGCCGCATCCGCGAGGGTTATTTCGTCGCCATCATCACGCCGTCCATCCGTCACCTCCGGCAGGAACTGCAGCGGCCGGAGCTGCGGGTGGCGGTGCATTGACGATGCAGGCCGTGGTCGGGACGCCGGACGGCGACACGGTGCTGCGCGGCGCGCCCGGCGACAGCGTGATGCACCTGGCCAGGGCTGTCGGGCTGCCGGTGCTGGGCGAATGCAACGGCTCCTTGGCCTGCGCCACGTGCCATCTGGTGGTGGACCCGGACTGGGCGGCGAAGCTGCCGGCGCCGTCGGAAGACGAGGAGGCGATGCTGGACACCGTGTTCGACCTGCATCCTACCTCGCGGCTGAGCTGCCAGATACTCCTGTCCGAGGCGCTGGATGGGATCCGTTTCAAGCTTCCTTGACGCAACAGGAGATGAGCAATGACCGACAAGGTTCTGGTGACGCCGGCTGAGTTGCAGACGATCATGGGCCCGGGCGTCGTGGTGATCGACACAAGGTCGCCCGACGCCTATGCGGCCGGGCATATTCCGGGCGCGGTCAATGTGCACGAGATATTCACCTTCCTGGCGATGTCGACGCCGGACGGCATGGCGGAGCTGCGGAGCAGGTTCGCCGCGGCGTTCGGCGCCGCCGGGCTGTCGGGCGCAGAGACGGCGGTGTGCTACGAGGGCAGCATGAACAGCGGCTTTGGCCAGTCCTGCCGCGGCTACTTCCTGCTGAACTGGCTCGGCTACGACAAGGCTATGGTGCTGCACGGCGGCTACCATGCCTGGACCGCTGCCGGGCTGCCGGTCAGCACGGAAGCGGTGACGCCGACGCCGAAGGCCTTCCCGCTCTCGGACAAGGGCGCCTCGATGATGATCGACAAGGGCGCGATGTTGGCCGCCATCGGCGACGACAGCATCGTGAAGCTGGACGTGCGCGACGTCGACGAGTGGATCGGGACCAGCTCGTCTCCGTACGGCCCCGATTTCTGCCCGCGCAAGGGCCGTATCCCTGGCGCCCGCTGGCTGGAGTGGTACCGCCTGATGAAGCCGACGGCGCAGGGGCCGATGTTCAAGGCCCCGGACGAGATCCTGGCCGAGGCGCACACCGCCGGCGTCGGGCCATCGACCCCCGTCTATCTGTACTGCTTCAAGGGCGCCCGGGCGTCCAACACGCTGGTCGCGCTGAAGCAGGCCGGTGTGAAGGACGTGCGGATGTATTTCGGGTCCTGGAACGAATGGAGCCGCGACCCGGAGCTGCCGATCGAGAGCGGCCTGCCGTTCGCGCAGGCGGCGGAGTAGCCGCGCGCCGGGCCCACGGCATCCCCGGGCTGGTCTGGCCCGGGCGTGCCGGTTTTCGTGCTGGCGAGGGCGGGCCGCCGGCGCTTGCAGGCATGCGGGGGCCCGAAACGTTCACGATCGTGATTCTGGCGTTGGGATGTTACGCATTTTAACACCGGATTGATTTGCCTTGCCATCTCCGGTGGTTGAACGTTGCCACGACCGGCGGCATCAACCAGCCGGTGTGGGGATCCGTTCTGATGAAGGCATTGCTGCTTGCTGCCACTTCGCTTGCGATGCCAGGGGAATCGGGTGAAGCTTTCACGGTGTGATTAGGCTTGCGAGGAAGTCATCGTCCCAGGACGCGGCTTTGCGCCGTCCACGCAGGGATAGTT
>JAYUCA010000502.1:0-2530 GCA_043740535.1 Rhodospirillales bacterium
CTACGACAAGGCGCTGGACATCCCGGCCGCCGTGAACCCCTACAACATCGACATCGCGCCCGACGGCAAGCATGCCTTCGTGTCCTGCACCGGCGCCGGCGGCAACAACGGCGACGCGATCGTGACGATCGACACCGCCGGGCCGCACCCGCACGTGACGTCGATCATGACGGCCGGCCGCGGCGCCGAGGGCTTTGCGGTCGCGCCGAACGGCAAATGGGCGGTGACGCCCCTGCTGCTGGGCTCCGGCGACAAGCAGACCGACTGGAGCTTCACCCGCAACGGCGAGGCGGTGCTGCTGACGATCGCGCCGAACGGCACGCTGTCGACGGGCAGCCGCCTGCCGCTGGGCGGCCTGCCCGAAGGCCTGGCGTACAGCGCCGACAGCCAATGGGTCTATATCGGCAACTACATCGACCAGTCCGTCCAGGTGTTCCGCATCGCCGGCGGCAAGATGACCGCGGCTGGCACCCTGAAACTGCCGGGGCAGCCGGCGTCGCTGCGCGGCATAGCCCGGTAGCTCCCGCCGGACCAACCCGTCTACGCACGTCATCCCCGGGCTTTCTTGACCGGGGGATCCACGCAGTTCCATCATTCCATCCAGGCTGAACCGCGTGGATAGCCGGGTTAGAGTGCTTCAGTCGAATACCGCCCGGCAGGCCGGGCTCAGCTCGTCGAGCCTGCGCTTCATGCACGCCTCGATACGCGCCTCGAACGGAATGGACGACGCGCACAGCCGGACCGCATCGACCCGGCACGCGCGTTCCTGCTGCCGCCTGACCTCGCCCGGCCCGGGCTGCTCGGCTATCGCACCGCCTGGACACGCGATCATCGTTGCCGCCAGCAGTAGTAACCATCTCCGCCTCCTCACCAACGGTCCCTTTCCTTCGCCAACCCGGCACCGCTACACTCTGCCGAACCAAAGGGGAAAACCATGCTCGACCGCCGCACCCTTCTCGGCACCGGGGCCGCCACGCCGCTGATCTGGACCCAGGTCTTCGCCCCCCTGTTCAGCGCGCCCGCCTTGGCGGACACGCCGAAGGACACGATCGTCATGGCGCACCAGATCGACGACATCATCAGCCTCGACCCCCAGGAATCGTTCGAGTTCAGCGGCAACGAGGTGTGCGGCAACGTCTACGAGAAGCTGGTGGTCCCCGACACCAAGAACCCCGTCGACATCAGGGGCGAGCTGGCCCAATCGTGGGAAACCTCGAAGGACGGCCTGACGACGACGTTCAAGTTGAAGCCGGGCCGGAAATTCGCCTCGGGCAACCCCGTCACGGCAGAGGACGTCGTGTTCACGCTGACCCGGGCCGTCGCGCTGAACAAGGCGCCCGCCTTCATCATCAACCAGTTCGGCTTCACCAAGGACAACGCGGCCACCACCATCACCGCGCCCGACGCCAGCACCGTCGTGCTGAAGATCGCCACCGCGCAATCCCCCACCTTCCTGCTGTACTGCCTGTCCGCCAGCGTCGGCGGCATCGTCGACAAGAAGCTGGTCGAAGCCAAGGCCCAGGGCGGCGACTACGGCAACGCCTGGCTGAAGCAGAACAGCGCCGGTTCGGGCGCGTGGGCCGTGCGCGCCTGGCGCGCCAGCGAGAGCGTCACGTTGGAGGCCAACCCCAACCACCCCGCGCCGCCCAGCGTGAAGCGGCTGATCATCCGCCACGTCGCCGACCCGTCCGTGCAGCTTCTGCTGCTGCAGAAGGGCGACATCGACATCGCGCGCACCCTCGCCCCCGAGCAGATCAAGCTGCTGGAGGGCAACCCGGCCTTCGAGAAGGTCACGGCGTCGAAGGCCAGCGTCAACTACCTGGCGATGAACCAGAAACACCCGATGCTGGCCAAGCCAGGAGTCCGCCAGGCCATCAAATGGGCGATCGACTACAAGACCATCGCCGCCAACATCACGCCGACGGTCTACGAGGTGCACCAGGCCTTTTTGCCCAAGGGCTTCCCGGCCGCCCTGGCCGACCAGCCGTTCCAGAAGAACGTCGAGAAGGCGAAGGCGTTGATGAAGGAGGCCGGCGCCGAAGCCGGGTTCGAGGTCACGCTGGACCACCAGTCCAACGCCCCCTTCAACGACGTCGCCCAGGCGCTGCAGGCCGACCTCGCCGCCATCGGCATCAAGGTGACGCTGCAGGCCGCCGAGTTCCGCCAGGTCATCACCAAGACCCGGGCGCGCCAGCACGAGCTGGCGATGCTCCGCTGGGGCTCCGACTACATGGACCCGCACAGCAACGCCGAGACCTTCTGCATGAACCCCGACAACACCGAGGCCGCGACCAACCGCACCGTGGCGTGGCGCAGCAACTGGCAGGACAAGGACCTGACGGACCGCGCCATCGCCAACGTGAAGGAGCTGGACGCCGACCGCCGGGTGAAGGAGTACGAACGCATGCAGCGCGACCACCAGGACCGCAGCCCCTTCGCCATCATGCTGCAGCAGGTCGAGGTCGCGATGATGCGCAAAGGCACGACCGGCTTCGAGATCGGACCCCTCAGCGACCGCAGCGTGTACACC
>JAYUCA010000503.1:0-2135 GCA_043740535.1 Rhodospirillales bacterium
CGTAATAGGCGTCGGCAAGCTGTGCCAGGCACGGCTTGTCGGCCAGGACCAGATCGTCCGGCAGCAGGATCGCGAACGGATCGTCGCCGATGAAGGCGCGGGCGCACCAAATGGCATGACCGAGGCCCAACGGCGTTTGCTGGCGCACCGTGACGATGGAGCCGGGTTCGCTGCGGGCGCCCTTGAGGGCGTCCAGCGCTTCTGTTTTGTTGCGCTCCCGCAGGGTCGCTTCCAGCTCGTAGGCGACGTCAAAATGCTCGACCAGCGCGGTCTTGCCGCGGCCGGTGACCAGGCAGAATTGCTCGATGCCGGCGGCGCGCGCTTCTTCTACCGCGTATTGAATCAGCGGCTTGTCCACGACGGGCAGCATCTCTTTGGCGGTCGCCTTGGTGGCGGGCAGGAAGCGGGTGCCCAGGCCGGCGACAGGAAGAACGGCTTTGCGCAGTTTCTTGATCACGCATCGACTCCGATTTGAATTTTCACGAATGCAGCACTCACGAATGCAGCACTTGGGACAGGCAGAAATATGGCGCAGCGCAACATATAGCCGCCACCGGCAGCCAGAAGCGTCAACACCAAGCAGCGATAGTTTAGATAAGACACGTCGGCGCATCACCCAAGCAGAATGTCGCGTGCCTGATTGATTCGCGCGGCGAGCCAGTCCGACCCGCCGGCATCCGGATGGGCACCCCGCATCAGCCGGCGATGGGCGTCCCGGATTTCGGCTTCGCGGGCGCCGGGATGCAAACCGAGCACCTCGTAGGCTTCCTCGCGGGACATGAGACTGGAGGTTCGGCGTCCCGGCCAGCCTGTGGGCCCGCCGCCGCCGCTGCCGATCTTCCGTCCCCGCGCCGCCTGCCATTGCTGATACAGCATCGGCCCGAACATCAGCAGCGCACCGACGGCGATGCCGCCGCGTCCGGTCAGGATCAGCATCAACGCAAGACTCAGCCCGCCCAGTGCGGCGATCCAGGTGGCCAGCGACTTGACGGAGGTGACAGAAGCCCGCTCGAACGCCCGCATCCCGCCCAACAGGACGAACAGGACCGCGCCGCCGATCAGCAGCCAGAGGATCATGACCGGTTTGCCTGCTCCTGCGCCTCTACCACCGCCAGCGCGCTGAGATTGACGATACCCCGCGCGGTGACGCTGGGTACGACGACGTGGATCGGCTTGGACATACCCAACAAGATGGGGCCGACAGGCAGTCCGTCAGCGGCGGCTTTCAGTACATTGAACGAAATATTCGCGGCATCCAAGGTGGGCATGATCAGCAGGTTGGCACTGCCGTTCAACCGGCTGTCCGGCACCGCCTTGTCGCGGATCGCCTGCACCAGGGCGGCGTCGGCATGCATCTCGCCGTCAATTTCCAGGCCGGGGGCACGGGCGCGGATCATCGTCAGGGCCTGACGCATCTTGCGCGCGGACGGCGTGTCGCTGGCGCCGAAGCTGGAATGCGAGACCAGCGCCGCCTTCGGAATCAGACCGAAGCCTCGCACCGCTTCCGCTGCCAGCAACGTCATCTCGGCAATCTGTTCGGCGGTCGGATCGATGACCATGAACGTGTCGCAGATGAACAGCACGCCACTGGGGATGATCAGGCAGGACAACGCATAGACGCGGTTGACGTCCGGACGGCGGGGGATGATCGGCAGGATGTACTGGATCTGGCGCCACCAGCCACCGGTTCCACCGCAGATCGCCGCGTCGGCCTGGCCGTCATGCAACAGCATCGCCGCCGCCACCGATGCGCGCGTGGCGATGCGCCTGGCCGCTGGTTCCGGCGGCGTGCCGTGGCGGCCACTCAGGCGCTGGTATTCGGGGATTAGCCTGTCGTACACATCGCGGTCGGCGGACGGATCGAAAATCTGAACCGTCTCCCCAAGTTTAAGGCGCAGGCCCATCACTTTCACCTTGGCGGCGATCACGTCGCGGCGGCCCAGCAGGATGGGTCGGGCGATACCATCGTCCACAAGGGTCTGGGCAGCCCGCAGGACCCGTTCATCCTCGCCTTCCGCGAACACCACACGCCGGGGATCGCGGGCGGCCGCCTCGAACACCGGGCGCATCAGGTAACCGGAGCGGAAAACGAACCGTTCCAGGTCGCGCTGGTAGGCATGGAAGTCGGTGATCGG
>JAYUCA010000504.1:0-1737 GCA_043740535.1 Rhodospirillales bacterium
GGCGTTTCGCGGCCCACCGGCGCCGCCCGCGTGCAGGTGCGCCGCGACGGCGAGCCGCCCGAGGTGCTGGCGGCCCCGATCGGGCAGGAGACGTCGATCGACGTGCCGATCACCCGCGCCGGGCCGATCGTGGTGGAATTGCAGGCCGACCCGCTGCCCGGCGAAATCTCGCAGATCAACAACCGCGCCGTCGTCACCATCAACGGCGTGCGCGACCGGCTGCGCGTGCTGCTGGTGTCCGGCGAGCCGCACGCCGGCGAGCGCACCTGGCGCCGGCTGCTGAAGGCCGACCCCGCGGTCGATCTCGTGCACTTCACCATCTTGCGCCCGCCCGAGCGCGACGACATTACGCCGTTGAACGAGCTGGCGCTGATCGCCTTCCCGGTGAGGGAGCTGTTCCAGGTCAAGATCCGGGAGTTCGACCTGATCATCCTCGACCGGTTCCAGAACCGCGGCATCCTGCCGCCGCTGTACCTGCGCAACATCGCCGACTACGTGCGGGCCGGCGGCGGGCTGCTGTTCAGCGCGGGACCGGAGTTCTCGGGCGCCACCAGCCTGGCGCCCACGGCGCTGGGCTCCGTGCTGCCGGCGCGTCCGGCGGGCGTGGTGGACGGCGCATTCCGGCCGCAGGTCACGGCGCTGGGCGCCCGGCATCCGGTCACCGAGGGGCTGCCCGGCTGGCGCCCGGGCGGCGAGCCGGGCTGGGGTCCCTGGTATCGCTACATCGCGCCATCAAGCGGCGGCGGCCAGAGCCTGCTGGCGACGCCGGACGGCTCCCCGTTGCTGATGCTGGACCATGTGGAGCAGGGCCGGGTGGCGCTGCTGCTGTCGGACCAGATCTGGCTGTGGTCGCGCGGGCATCAGGGCGGCGGCCCGCAGGCGGAGCTGCTGCGGCGGATCGCGCACTGGCTGATGAAGGAGCCGGCGCTGGAAGAAGAGGCGTTGCGCGCCACGGTGGAGAACGGGGTGCTCCGCATCGAGCGCCGTACCGTGCAGGACGCGCCCCCTGGCAGCGTCGCAATCACCGCGCCTTCGGGCGCTGCATCCTCCGTGCCGCTGAGCATGTCGGCCCCCGGGCGGGCGCAGGCCGAGGCCCCGGCGACGGAGCCAGGCGTCTACCAGGTTGGCGACGGAACCCGGACGGCGTTTGCCGCGGCAACGGTCGCCAACCCGCTGGAGCTGGCGGACCTGCGCGCGACGGCTTCGGTGCTGCAGCCGATCGCTCGCGCCTCCGGCGGCAGCGTGCGGTTCGTCGGCGCGTCAGTGCCGGAACTGCGGCGCACGGAACCGGGGCGAGAGGCGTCGGGCGGCGGCTGGATAGGCCTGCCGCGGCGGCACGACCACGTGGTCACGGGGCTGGATGCGATCCCGCTGCTGCCGCCCTGGGCGGCGCTGCCGCTGCTGCTGGTGCTGGTCGTGATCGCGTGGCGGCGGGAGGGGACGGGATAGGATGCCGATCGGCGGATGCTTTTGCGGCCAGGTGCGGTATGACGCGGGCGGGACGCCGTTCAACATGACGCTGTGCCACTGCGCGGATTGCCGGCGGGCGACCGGGGCCCCGATGGTCGCGTGGTTCACCGTCCGGCCCGCAGCGCTGCGCTTCACGGCCGGCGCGCCGAAGCGGTTTGCCTCCAGCACCGGCGTGACCCGCAGCTTCTGCGCGGCATGCGGGACGACGCTCACGTTCCAGCATGACGGCATCGACGAGGTCGACGTGACGACGTGCAGCCTGGACGA
>JAYUCA010000505.1:0-2061 GCA_043740535.1 Rhodospirillales bacterium
CCGGTCCGCATCGTCACTGCGAGCTCTTGCGAAGCAGTCCAGGGCGGCCAGACCTGACCTATCGGTCCTGGATCGCTTCGCAAGGGCTCGCGATGACGGGTCAGCATTTAGTGCCGTTGCTATAAAATCAAACCCAAAGCACCGCAGAGTGGAACGCCCACCACATCCCACCAACCACGCACAGGCCAGACCGTTTCATCCCCGGCACAACTATCTCAAACCACCAAACGGCACGACCCGCGTCCAGCGTCCGCCAAACCAAGCAACATCCCCGGCGAAACCTACCGGAACACCAACCGCCGGCTCGCAAGGAAGTTGGCGAACATCCCCGCGATCGCCCCCAACCCAACCGCAATCACCGGATAGTCCCGGCACGTCGCGCTGAACGCGATCAACAGGAAATAAGCCCCCCGGTTCAACACGAACCCCGTCATGTTCGCAGCCAGGAACCGCAGCCACTGCCGCCACATCGGCCCGCTGCCACGCCCGGCGAACGTCCACCACCGGTTGAACGCCCAGGTCCACGTCGCCGCCACCAGATAGGCCGGTATCCCGGCCCCATTCAGCCCCAGGCTCCCCTTGGTCGCATACACGACAGCAGTATCCACGACGACCCCGCTCGCCCCCACGACGCCGAACCGCAGGAAACTGCCGACCACCTCACGCTGCGCCGGCGTGCCGAGGCGGGAAAGCATCGCCCTCACCGCGGCGCCGCCGCCCGCTGCAGCCGATCGTTGATCGCCAGCCCCAGCCCCCCCTCCGGCACCGCCATCGCCGCGATCCCCGCCAGCCCCAGCCGCGCCCCTTCGGCATCCAGCCACCGCAGCCCGCCGAACAGCCGTGACGCAGCCTCGACCAGATCCCCCCCCTCGCTGAGCTGATAGACAACCCCGGCCCCGATCAATGCCGGGCCAAACGCCAGCAGCGCCTCATCCCCCCCGACCGATCCCGCGCAAAGCCGCACCGGCAGCGCCGGCGCATAATGCGAAACCAGCAGCCCCGGCGACCGCAAGCTGCGCGTCTGCTCCGCCGCCGCCGGCGTGATCCCCCGTCCCACCGGCCCCAGCACCGCCTCGATCGCCTCCACCGTCACCCCCCCGGGCCGCAGCAGGCACGCAGCGCCCGCCGCCAGATCCATCACCGTGCTCTCGACCCCGACAGCGCAGGGGCCGCTATCCACCACCGCAGCGATCCGCCCGCCCAGGCCGGCCAGCACATGCGCCGCCCTCGTCGGCGAAACCTCCCCCGACCGGTTGGCCGACGGCGCCGCCACCGGCCGACCCACCGCGCGCAGCAGCGCCAGCGCGTCCGCATGCGCCGGCACCCGCACCGCCAGCGTGTCCAGCCCCGCCCCCGCCAGCAGCGCCACCGGGCACGTGACCCGTCGACGCAGCACCATCGTCAGCGGCCCCGGCCAAAATGCCGCCGCCAGCCGCCGCGCCGCCGCCGAAGCCTCCACATGCGCGAATGCCGCCTCCGCATCCGGGTAATGGCAGATCAGCGGGTTGAAATGCGGCCGCCCCTTCGCCTCGAACACCCGCGCCACCGCCGAGCCCCGCGTCGCGTCCGCCCCCAGCCCGTACACCGTCTCCGTCCCGAACCCGACCAGCTCGCCGTCCAGCAGCAGCCGCGCCGCCTCGGCGATCCCCGCCGCATCCGGCCGCAGCGAGACGGTCATTCCCGACCGCTGCACACGAAGCCCGGGTTCTCCCACCCCGGCTTCCCATACCCCAGCCGCTCCCCCGCCATGTCGCACAGCCGCCCGCCAGCCGCCTCCAGCACCGCCTGCGGCGCCGCCGTGTCCCACTCCATCGTCCGCCCGAACCGCGGATACAGGTCGCCCACCCCCTCCGCCACCCGCACGATCTTCAGCGCCGACCCCATGTTGGTCACGCTCGCCACCCGCCGCCCGTCCAGGAACGCGTCCAGCCGCGTGTCCGCGGCATAATGCCGGCTGGCCAGCACATGCAGCCCCTCCGCCGGCGGCCGCCGCGCCCGGATCGCCTGCTCCCCCGCGATCGTCCGCTTCCACGCCACCGTCCGCGCCCCCAGCAGCCCGCC
>JAYUCA010000506.1:0-16103 GCA_043740535.1 Rhodospirillales bacterium
CGACGCGACCTCGATATACGCGAAGTGCTGCACGACCGGCAGGATCGCCGATTCGAGGATTTCGGTCGCCTTCCTGGTGTCGCTGCCGGAGTTGTCGCCGTCCGACGCCTGGGCTGCGTAGATGTTCCAGGAATCGGACGGATAGCGTTCGGCCTGGATGCGCACGAACTCGGCCAGCGCCGTCGACACCACCGTGCCGCCGGTGCGCGGATCGGTGAAGAAGGTCTGCTCGTCGACCTCCTCGGCCGTTTCGGTGTGGCGGATGAACACCAGATCGACCCGCTTGTAGCGACGCTCCAGGAAGACGTGCAGCAGCAGGAAGAACCGCTTGGCCAGGTCCTTCATCTCCTCCGTCATGGAGCCGGACACGTCCATCAGGCAGAACATCACCGCCCGTGCCGTCGGCTTCGGGGCCTGGGTGAAACGGCGGTAGCGCAGGTCGACGGGGTCGATCCACGGCACCCGCGCCATGCGCCGCAACGCCAACGCCAGTTCGGCCTGCAGCATCGCCAGCCGGTCCGGGTCGTCATGGCTGTCCGCCAGCGCCGCGATCTCCGCCTCCAGCGCCAGCACCTCGGGCGTCTTCGGCCGCCGCAGCCCGATGCGCCGCGCCATCGACTGGCGCATGGTGCGCCCCATGTCGATCTGCGACGGCGAACCGTCGTTGCTGAGGCCTGCCCGCACGGGCGCGGACGTCTCGGTCGCGATGATCTGGTTCTTCACCAGGTCCGGCAGCTCCAGGTCCTCGAAGAACAGGTCCAGGAACTCGTCGCGGGTCAGCACGAAGCGGAACCCGTCCTGGCCCTCGCCGTCGCCCTGGCCGCTGCCGCCGCCGCCGCCGCCCGCCCCACCCTCCGGCCGCTCGATCCGGTCCCCCGCCGAGAACTCCTTGTTGCCCGGCAGCACCATCTGCCGCTGCCCGCTGGAGAAGGTGGGATGGAAGCTCGGCTCATCCAGCGAATCGGCCGGGATCGTCACAGCCTGGTCGCGCCCGACCTCCCGCAAGGTGCCCTGGTCGATCGCCTGCCGCGTCGCCCGCACCACGGCCGCACGGGCCCGCGCCAGCACGCGCTGCCGGTTATCGAGGTTCTTGCCGTGCGGATTGGGACGGCGGTCGATGATCTCCAATTTGGCGCCCTCAGGCCGACTGCTTCACCCGCATGTACCACTCCACCAGGCGCCGCACCTGGCGCTCGGTGTAGCCGCGCGAGACCATCCGCTCGACGAAGTCAGTATGCTTCTTCTCCGTCTCGTTGTCCTTCTTGGACCCGAAGCTGATGACCGGCAGCAGGTCCTCGACCTGGCTGAACATCCGCTTCTCGATCACCTCGCGGATCTTCTCGTAGCTGGTCCAGGACGGGTTCTTGCCGCCGTTGGCCGCCCGCGTCCGCAGCGCGAACTTCACGACCTCGTTGCGGAAATCCTTCGGGTTCGCGATCCCCGCCGGCTTCTCGATTTTTGTCAGTTCGCCATTCAGCAATTCACGATCGAGCATCTGGCCCGTGTCGGGATCCTTGAAGTCCTGGTCCTCGATCCAGGCGTCCGCGTAGTCCAGATACCGGTCGAACAGGTTCTGGCCGTAGTCGCCATAGCTCTCCAGATACGCCTTCTGGATCTCGTTGCCGATGAACTCGGCGTAGCGTGAGGCAAGCTCGGTCTTGATCGTCGCCAGATAGGCCGCCTCGGTCTCGGCCGGGAACTGCTCCCGCCGGATCGCCTGCTCCAGCACGTACATCAGGTGCACCGGGTCGGCTGCCACCTCGGTCGACGAGTGGTTGAACGTCGCCGAAAGCACCTTGTAGGCGAACCGGGTGGAGATGCCTTCCATCCCCTCGTCGACGCCCGCGGTGTCGCGGTATTCCTGCATCGTCTTCACCTTGGGGTCCGTCTCGCGGATGTTCTCCCCGTCATAGACCCGCATCTTGGCGAATGGGCGGGAGTTCGCGTGCGGCTTCAATCGCGACAGCACGGCAAACCGGGCCAGCATCTCCAGCGTGTGCGGCGCGCACGGCGCATCGGCCAAGGCGGACCCGCTGATCAGCTTCTCGTAGATGCGGCTCTCCTCCGTCACCCGCAGGCAATACGGCACCTTGATGACGCTGACCCGGTCCAGGAACGCCTCGTTCGTGCGGCTATTTCGAAAACTCTGCCACTCGGCCTCGTTGGAATGCGCCAGCAGGATGCCCTGGAACGGAATGGCGCCGATGTTCTCGGTGCCCAGGTAGTTGCCCTCCTGCGTCGCCGTCAGCAGCGGGTGCAGCATCTTGATCGGCGCCTTGAACATCTCGACGAATTCGAGGATGCCCTGGTTCGCGCGGTTCAGCCCGCCCGAAAAGCCGTAGGCGTCCGGGTCGTTCTGGCTGAAGTTCTCCAGCCGGCGGATATCGACCTTGCCCACCAGCGCGGAGATGTCCTGGTTGTTGTCATCCCCCGGTTCCGTCTTCGCCACCGCGATCTGCTTGCGCCGCGACGGATACAGCTTGACCACCCGGAACCGCTCGATGTCGCCGTTCCATTCCTCCAGCCGCTTCAGCGCCCATGGGCTGGCGATGCCCGTCAGCACCCGCGCCGGAATGCCATAACGCTCCCGCAGGGCGGGCCCCATCGTGTCCGGATCGAACAGCCCGAGCGGGCTTTCGAACACCGGGCTCACGTCGTCGCCGGCCTTCAGGACGTAGATCGGCTCCTTCTCCATCAGCGCCTTCAGCCGCTCGCCCAGCGAGGACTTGCCGCCGCCGACCGGGCCGAGCAGGTACAGGACCTGCTTGCGCTCCTCCAGCCCCTGCGCCGCATGGCGGAAGAAGCCGACGATCCGCTCGATCGTTTCCTCCATGCCATGGAATTCCGAGAAGGCGGGATAGATGCGAACCGTCCGGTTAAGGAACAAGCGGCCCAGCCGCGGGTCCCGCGACGTGTCGACGACCTCAGCCTCGCCGATGGCGCGCAGCATGCGCTCGGCCGGGCTTGCGTAGCACAAGGGATCGTCGCGGCAGGCCTGCAGGTAGTCCCCGAGGCTCATCTCCAACTCGCGCTTTCCGTCGCGGAGGTTGGCGTGCAGCGAAAAGACGTCGTTTTGATCGTCCATCAAGAAGCTCTCCAGTGATACCGGGTCGCGTGGACAGCAAAGTTGCGTTCGACACAAAGCAGTGCCAAGAACGGACAGTTAAAGCCAGGCGTTTTTAATGCACGCCTTCGATTCGACGGAAGAATAGCGTTTTCGCCCTATGGATTGCACGTACAACTTCGTCATGAAATTATGCCTGAGTACGAGGTCCGCACGCCAGTCTAAAATCATCAGGTTACCGCCCGAGGCTCATCCACAAACTGATGCCCCGACACAACTCCCCCTTAGCCTTTCGACATGGGAGCCAACCGAGAAAAGGCAATCGCCAAACCAACGAGACGCCGTCATGCGGCCAGGCGTCCGGGATAGACAGCAAACGCGCAGGCAGATCAAAAGATGCATGGGATCGCAGTGACCCGAACATAGAAGCAGACCTATGAAAAATGGATCAACGGAACGGCTGCGCGCAATTCTTTCAGCCGCCCCCCGCCCTCCGCGCCGCGGCGATCTCCCGCCCGCGCCCGCCCCGCTCCATGAACTCCACCAGATGCGGCCGCCGCCCGATCTGCACCCAGTGCAGCGCGCTGGCCGCCTGCACCAGCGCCCCATCCCGCCGCAGCAGCGCGTCGCCCATCTCGATCAGCCGCAGGTTGGGCCAGGCCTTCTCCCGGATGCCGTGCACCATCGCCACGATCGAAGCCGCCGGCTGCTCCGGCATCGCCTGCGCCAGGATGAGCACCATCGAAGCGGTGGAGCGGGAGATGCCGGCGTGGCAGTGCACCAGCAGATGCGCGCCGCCGGGCTTCTCCGCCGCCAGGCTGCGCCCGAATGCCAGAATCTGCTCCACATGGCCCGGCTGCGGCGCCTGCATCCCCACCGTCTCGTCGACGATGTCGTCGAACCGCAGCTCCAGCTTCTCGTGCTCGCCGAACGTGCCGAAGGCCTCCGGCGCCGGCGTCGACGGGTCGAGGATGGACAGCACGTGGCTGGCGCGGGTCTCGCAATGACCAGCCAGCTCCTCGATGCCGCACACCGTGATGCCGAATGCCAACGCCGAAACGGTCATGAGTTTCCCCCAGGTCCTGGTAGGCGTGGGATACCAGCACTCAAGTGCCCGGAGAAGGCTCGACCTCTAGGGTCGAGCCTGCCGGCGTGCAGCAGGCGCCCCCATCCGCTGGGCGAACGCGCCGGCCACGGCGGGGTCTGCGCCGTCAGCCATCAGCAATGCGTCGCCCTGCCTGGTTTGGGCAACATGAATGGCAACGGCGCCGGCCAACAGCAGACAGCCGATACCGGCCCGGCGACTTATCGGCCTGATGCCCCGTGGCTTCATCACCGAAAGATGCATGATCGCCGAGATGTAGATGGCCATCATCGGCCAAAGAAAGTACCTGAAATCGCTCGCCACACCGATGAACAGATACCCTGACATGTAAGCCAGCCCTGACGTAACCAGGCAGAATACTGCCGCCCGGCAAGGGTTGGACTCGTCTTGCGGCGCAACCGGACGCTGCAAGACGCTGGCGAGGACGATCGCCCCCAGCAGCAACGCGAACGCCGGCGCAAGCAGGGCATCCAACCCCAGCCCGTCGGAAATCGCATCGGCCAGCGTGCGAGGCCCGGTTTCGATGCGCGTGCCATGGGCCACCCAGGCCGTGACCCGCGGGTCGCCGATGTGACGCGGCACCGCCAGCTGAAGCTCGGAGTTGAAATGCGCCAGCCGGTGTTGCGCGTAGGCAAAAGGATGCCGCAGGATCGCAACCGCCCATGTCCGGCCCTGCTGCGGGCTGGGCGAGTTCCAGAAAACACGGCATTCCTGGTTGGCGCCCAGCGAACCCAGCGTGTCCCACAGCACGGGCGTGTAGCAGTCGGCGACCAGCCCGGATGTGAACGGGCCGGGCCAGAACACGGACATGTCCCTGGCAAAATACGCGATCCCGGTGACGTCGAATATCTGCAGCGAGCGCAGCGGGTAGTCTTTCCCGGCGCGCAGGATCCCGTGATTGAAGACGCTGCCGGCCGGGATCGCCAGCACGACGAACACCACGCACGCCGCAATAAAGCGGCCGGGACGCGCGCACAAACAGGGATAGGCCAGGTAGATCAGCAACGGGGCGGCGGCAAACACCCCGTTGGCGCGCACCAGGCTGCCGTAGAACAGCAAGGCGCCAGCGCCGGCGAGCGGCACGAGGCCCATCCGCCGGTTCTGCGCGCGATGCCAGAAACAGATGGCGAACGACGCCAGGCAGCTGGCGGCCAGCCCGACGTCCTTCACGATGTGAACGCTCAATGCGATGAACGGCGGCGCCACGCCCACGGCCAGCACCGCGCCGCCGGCGAGGGGGCGCCCGAGGCGGCAGAGCGTCAGACCGATGCAACCAAGCGCGAACCAGTAGATCGAGACCTGCAATGCGAACATCGGCCCGGGCCCGTCCGCCGCCAGCCGAAGCACCGACCACAACCAGGCCATGATCGGGGGATGCCAGTCCGTCAGGTGCCCGCTGACGGCCTGGGCGTACTGCTCGTCGCTATCCCACCCCGTCACGCCGGGCCATCCGTACGCCAGCGTCCCGACGCAGAGCATCGCCGCGACGACGAGCAGGGCGACAACAGCGCGATCGTGGGGTGGAATGTCCTTCACATGCCGCCATCCCGCCCGCGACAAGCACGACGGCACGTTCCGCCAACCATCGCCCGGCCCGTATCCGCGGCGTCCCGGTGCGCCCTCTCCCGCTACTCCGCCATGTCGAAGGGCGGCGAAATCCCCCCCGGCAGCGGCGACTCGTATGGCGTGCGCGCCAGCCGCGCCGCGTGCTCCGCCTTGGCCGCCGCCAGCAGCGCGCCGTCCTGCAGCAAGTCGATCGCGGTGCCGGCCATCGCCTTGGCGACATGAACCATGCCCTTGTGCGCCAGCGGGCTTTTGCCCTGCGCCGTCAGCTGCCACGAATGGCCCGGCGTCCCGATCGCATACGTGGCGCCCCGCGCCTGCACCGTCGGCACCTTCCAGCTCACGTCGCCCACGTCCGTGCTGCCCACCATCTTCCCGCCTTTCGCCTCCAGCGGCACGATGCCGTCCGCCAGCGGGGCATCCGTCACCGGCACGCCGAACCGGCGATGCGCGCTGACGACGTCATCCTGCCGCACCGTCTGGCGGATGGCATCGGCGAACGCCCGGTCCGCGGCATCGAACGGCGGCGGCCCGAGCCGTTCGAGGTTCGCGTGCAGCGCCTTCTCCAGCGGACCGTTGCCCAGCAGGTTGCTCATGCCGCTGATCACCCGGATCTCGACCGTCGTCTCGGTCATCAGCGCCGCCCCCCGCGCGATCTGATCGACGCGGGCATGCAGCAGCTTCAGGTCCGCAAGCTCCGCCGCGCGCACGATGTAGCGGGATTTCGCATGGGCCTGCACGACGTTCGGCGCGATCCCGCCGGCGTCCAGCGTCGCGTAGTGGATGCGCGCGTCCTGCGGCATGTGCTCGCGCATGTAGTTGACGCCGATGTTCATGATCTCGACGGCGTCCAGCGCGCTGCGCCCCAGTTCCGGGCTGGCGGCGGCGTGGCTGGCGCGCCCGGTGAACGCGTAGTCGATCTGCAGGATCGCCAGCGAATAGGCCTCGTTCACAGCCGCGAACGGCGCCGGGTGCCACGAGATCGCGATATCCACGTCATCGAAAGCGCCGTCCCGCACCATGAACGTCTTGGCCGCCCCGCCCTCTTCCGCCGGGCAGCCGTAATAGCGGACGCGACCCGCGATCCCCTGCTCAGCCAGCCAGTCCTTCACCGCGGCGGCGGCCAGCATCGCGCCCGCACCCAGCAGGTTGTGGCCGCAGCCGTGCCCGGCCCCGTTGGCCTCCAACGGCCGATGTTCGGCCACGCCAGCCTCCTGGCTCAGCCCTGGCAGCGCGTCATACTCGCCAAGGATCGCGATGACGGGGCCGCCCTCCCCTGCCTCTCCCATCACCGCCGTCGGGATGCCGGCCACGCCTTCGGTGACCCGGAACCCCTTGTCGCGCAGCATCGCCGCGTGTTCGTCGGCGCACCGCCTCTCCTGGAAGTTCAGCTCCGGCATCGCCCAGATGCGGTCGCTGAGCCCGATGAGGTCGTCCTGGTGCGTCTCGACGATCTGCCAGATGCGGTCGGAGTTCTGCATGGCGTTCCCTGCCAACCTGCGGCCACGAGAAGCCGCGCCGGCCTGTACATAAACACGCGCGGCATGGCCTCGCCAGGGGCGCCGCCCGATGCTAACTCAGATCAAACAGCCAGGCGCGGTCCATGACCGACACGGAGCGGCGATGAGCATCATCGATATCACCTCGAACCAGGCCTACGCGACCATCAGCGACGCGATCACGCGCTCGGCATCCGGCGACGTGATCGCCGTCACCGCCGGGCGCTACGTCGAGGACTTCCCGATCATCACCCACACGCTGACCATCCAGGGCGTCGGCGGGATGGCTCAACTCTCGACGCCCAGCCCGACGCCCGGCAACGGCCGCGCGATCCTGTATGTCGGCGGCAACGCGGGGGCCGACCTCACGGTGCGGAACCTGGAGCTTTCCGGCGCCCGCGATCCCGCGTCGAACGGCGCCGGCATCCTGTTCGAGGTCGGCAACGGCAACCTGGCGATCTCCAACGCCTGGTTCCACGACAACCAGGACGGCATCCTGGTCGGCGTGCAGCCCGCGGGCACGGTGACGGTGGATCATTCGGAGTTCAACAACAACGGCCTCGATCCTGCGGACCCGCGCTATGGCCTGTCGCACAACCTGTATGTCGGCGACGTCGCCAGCCTGACGATCACCCGCAGCTACTTCCACGACGCGCTGGGCGGCCACGAGGTCAAAAGCCGCGCGGCCAAAACGGTGATCACCGGTAATCGCATCCAGGACGGCCCGGTCGCCCCGGCCAGCTACAGCATCGACCTGCCGGACGGCGGCCAGGCCACCGTGACGGGCAACGTCATCGAGAAGGGCGCCAGCGCCCAGAACCGCTACGCCGTCCACTTCGGCGGCGAGACGCCCATCTACGGCAACTCCAGCCTGATATTGCAGGACAACGTCTTCATCAACGACAGGGCGGGCGCGACCGTGCTGCTCAACGCCACGGTCGGGCCGGGCAGCCAAAGCTTCCCCGTCACCGTGACCGGCAACACCGCCTATGGCTTCGACGACCTGTACCAGAACCGCAATCCGCCCTCTGTGACGCCGGGCGACATGATCCAGGGTAACCTGCTGCTGGCCACCGGCGCGCCGCCGCTCGACAGCTCCGCCCCGTTCGACACCCCGGAACCCGCCTCCGCCGCGCTGCTGGGCCTGGCGATGCTGGCCGCCGCCGTGCTGCGACGGCGGCGCGTGCCGCAGCGGTAGCCAGCGGACGCCCAGCTGTTCGGAACCATGGCCCTATCCCATCGCCGTCATCGCGAGTTGCCTGGCGAAGCCGCAAAGGGCCGGGGTCCACGACCGTCCCGTGGTCGGGGCGCCAGCGTGACCGGTCGTGCGCCCGGGACCGTCAAGCGTTCCCGTTGCGAGGCATGCAACCCGATGCACAGCCCGCTGGCGGGATGCGGCGTGCGCCATGGCGGGCTCAACCAGACGAAACAGTGTTCCCGCTATCGTCGTCTGAGCAACGGACGGCGCAGCCGAACGTCGCGTCACGCAGCCCCGGCCACATACGCCTTCAAACTATCGACCTCCTGCTCCTGCTGGTCGATCCGCGCCTTGACGATGTCGCCGATGCTCACCAGGCCCACCAGCCGCAGCCCATCCAGCACCGGCAAGTGGCGCACCCGTCGACGGGTCATCTGCTCCATCGCCTCGGCCACCGTCGCCTTCGGCGTCGTCGTGTGCAGTTCCTGCGTCATGATCTGCGCCGCCGTCATCTCCAGGGTGCGCGCCCCGTGTTCCGGCAGCGTGCGGACGATATCGCGCTCGCTGACGATGCCCAGCAGTTGCTCGGCGCTGTCCATCACCAGCACCGCACCGATCCGTCGCTGTCCCAGCGTCCGCGCCACATCGGCAACTGTGTCCGAAGGCGACACGCGGGCGACGTCGCTGCCCTTGTGCTTCAGGATCGCGGCAATCGTCATGGCCATTCTCCGTGTCCCGGATGGGAACCACGGATGCTGCGCCTTCACGCGCAGCCGATGCAACTGCTCGGTGAGCAGGTGCAGCATCGCACCATGCTGCCTACTCCGCCGCAGCCATCTGCGGCGAAAGCTGCGTCTCCACCAGTGCTGCGAACTTGCCGCGCATCCGCATCAGCCCCTCGAAGTTGCCGCGCTCCACCACCTGGCCGTTCTCGAACACCAGGATTTCATCGGCGTCCCGCACCGTGCTCAGCCGGTGGGCGATAATGAACGTCGTGCGCCCCTTCATCAGCGTCTGCATCGCCCGCGACACCCGCGCCTCGGTTGCTGCGTCCAGCGCGCTGGTCGCCTCATCCAGGATCAGGATCGGCGGGTCCTTCAGCAGCGCCCGCGCGATCGCCAGCCGCTGCCGCTGCCCACCCGACAAGGTCGAGCCGCGTTCGCCCACCACCGTGTCATAGCCCTGCGGCTGGCGGATGATGAACTCGTGCGCGTCGGCCAGCCGGCACGCCCGCTCCAGGTCGTCGTCGGTGGCGTTCGGCCGCCCGATGCGCAGGTTCTCGCGGATCGACCGATTGAACAGCATGCTCTCCTGGAACACGACGCCGATCGAGCGGCGCAGGCTCTCCAGCGTCACGTCGCGCAGGTCCTGCCCGTCGATGCGGATGCTGCCGGAAACCGGGTCCCACAGCCGCTGCAGCAGGTTCATCGCCGTGCTTTTGCCCGCCCCCGTCTGGCCCACCAGCGCCACCGACGTGCCGGGGCGTGCCGTGAAGCTCACGTCGCTCAGGATGTTGGGGCCGCCGGGATAAGCGAAGTTGAGGTTCTCGAACACGACCTCGCCGGACTGCGCCACCAGCTCCTTCGCAGCCGGCGTCTCCGGCACCGAGCTTTTGGCGTCCAGCACCGAGAAGAAATCCTCCAGCACAGGCAGCTGGAAGAACACGCGGGAGGCGAAGTTGACCGCACTCTCCAGCCGCCCGATCAGCAGCGTGGCGAACCCCATGAAGCTGACGATCTCGCCGATCGACGCCTGGCCCTGCATGTGCAGCATCGTGCCGATCAATACGATGGCGATCACCGCGATCGTGCTGGCGCCCCGCGTCAGCACGTTGACGACGGCCCACCAGTTCAGCACCGGGAACTGGTTGCGGATCACGTCCTCGATGATCTGCCCGAAGATGCGGCTTTCCGCCGACAGCCGCGTGAACGACTGCACGACCATCACGTTGGCCAGCGCGTCCTGCGCGGTGCCGGCCAGGCTCGCCTGGAAATGCTCGGCGCGGCGCTGCCCGGCCTCCGTCTTTTTCACCACATACAGCGTGATCACGACGAACAGCACCACCAGCACCACCAGCGTCGATGCCAGGCGCCAGTTCAGGAAGAAGGTGAACGGCAGCAGCACCAGCACGGCGACGTAGGTCGAAAGCTGCTCGCGGAAGAACACCAGCCACAGGCCGAACAGGCTGTCGGACCCGCCCAGCATCACCTTCATCAGCCGGCCCGAATGGATGTCGCCATGGAACGACAGCGGCAGCGACAGCACGTGGCTGAAATACCGGTTCATGATCGCCAGCCGGTTCCGGTGCGCCATCCGCTCCGCATGCAGCGCGGTGGCGATGTTCGCGCCGATCGAGGCCGCGCCCACGGCGAACCACACGCCCAGCAGCTGCAGCGCCTGGCCCCACACCATATCCGGGCTCATCCGGTCCGATTCCGTCAGCAGGCCGATCACCCGGCCGAACAGCACGGGGTCGAGGAACTGCAGCCCCGCCACCAGCACGTTGGCGACCCCCAGCAGCACCGCCAGCCGCTTGTCGTTGCCCAGCGATGAAAGGACCCGGCCGTAAATCTTGAAGAAGCGCATCTGGCCACCCGCAACCGGCTGTGTTCGACGCATTGCTACGCGCCGATCACGGCAGGATCAGGGCAGGATCAGCACAAAATGGGCGCCGCCGAAAACCACTGCGTGGGGCGCACGAACTCCTCCTGCGCCGCAATCAGCAGCAACTCGGGCGCCCCCGCGTCCGCCGTGCGCCGCAACAGCCCAGCCACGGCGCTGCCCGCCGCCTCCAGCGCCTGCCGCGCCGACCCGGTGCGGAGCAGGTGGAACAGGAACAGCGCCGCAATCGCGTCCCCGGCGCCGTTGGGCGACAGCGGCAGCAGCGGCACGCGCAGCAGCCAGGCCCCCTGCCGGTCGGCCGCCACAAGGTCGAGCGCGCCATCCGGAGTCTGGTTGGTGCGAAGGCTGGTCACCAGCACTGTGCCGAGGCCGCCGGGGGCCATGCGCGCCTGCAGCGCCGCGATCGCGGCGCAGGCCGCCTGCTGCGTGGGGCACGCCAGGCCCGTCAGGTGTTCCAGCTCGAACTGGTTGGGCGTCAGGATGTCGGCCGCCGGCACGGCCTTCCGCGTCAGCAACTCCGGGATGCCCGGCCGCACGAACACCCCCTTGCCGGTGTCGCCGATCACCGGGTCGCAGCAATAGAGCGCGGCCGGGTTGGCGGCGCGGACGCGGGCGACGGCATGCAGCACCGCGTCGCCGATGGCCGCGTCGCCCATGTAGCCGGACAGCACGGCGTCGCAGCCGGGCAGCAGGCCGCGCGCCTCGATGCCGTCGATCAGGCCGCGCACCGTCTCGCCGGTGAACACCTGGCCCGTGAAGCCGCCGTGCCCGGGATGGTTGCTGAACTGCACGGTGTGCACGGCCCAGACCTCGGCCCCCAGCCGCTGCAGCGGGAACATCGCCGCCGCGTTGCCCACGTGGCCGGTCGCGACCCATGATTGAATCGACAGGATGGTCGTCATTTTATGGCTCTAGACGCGGCGGCTTGAACCGACAAGGTATGGCGCACCGCCGCAAGGAGCCTCTGCATGCGCATTCCAGCCCTGTTCACGCCCATCACTTTCCGCGACGTCACCCTGCCGAACCGCATCGTGGTGGGGCCCATGTGCCAGTACTCCGCCATCGACGGCCTGGGTACCGACTGGCACATCCAGAACCTGGGCGCCAAGGCGATGGGCGGCGCCGGCCTCGTGTTCACCGAAGCGACGCACGTGTCCGCCCGCGCCCGCATCACGCCGGGCTGCCTGGGCCTGTGGAACGACGAGCACCTGGTGTTCCTGAAGCGGCTGGTGGCGCTGATCGACCACGCGGGCGGCGTGCCCGGCATCCAGGTCGCCCACGCCGGCCGCAAGGCCAGCAGCCAGCGCCCGTGGGAGGGCGGCAAGGCCCTGCTGCCCGAAGACGGCGGTTGGACGCCCGATGCCGTCAGCGCGATCCCGTTCCATGACAACGCGATCACCCCGCACGCGATGACCGCCGACGAGATGCGCGGCGTGGCGGCCGGGTTCGCCGACACGGCGCGCATGGCGCTTCAGGCCGGGTTCAAGGTGCTGGAGGTGCACGGCGCGCATGGCTACCTGATCCACTCCGCGCTCTCGCCGCTCAGCAACACGCGCAACGACGGCTATGGCGGCGACCTGAAGGGCCGCGCCCGCCTGCTGATGGAGACGCTGGACGCCGTCCGCGTCGAATGGCCGGCGAACCTGCCGCTGTTCGTGCGCCTGTCCTGCAGCGACTACGCCGAGGGCGGCCTGACGTTGGATGACACCGTCGAGCTGGTCCGCTGGCTGAAGGCCCGCGGCGACGTCGACCTGATCGACTGCTCCGGCGGCGGCATCGTGCCGACCGTCAGCATCCCGTCCCTGCACCCCGGCTACCAGGTGCCCTTCGCCCAACGCATCCGGGCCGACACCGGACTCGCCACCGGCGCAGTCGGCCTGATCCACACCCCGGAGCTCGCCACCGAGATCATCGCCAACGGCCGCGCGGACCTGGTCTTCCTGGCCCGCGCCCTGCTGGCGGACCCGGCCTGGCCGCTGCGCGCCGCCAAGGCGCTGGGCATGACGCCGCATCTGCCGCCGCAGTATCAACGCGCGGTGGTTTGAACCCGGTTCAGACTGATCGCAGCACGCCGGACAGGCCCCGCAACCCCATGGCCTGTCCGGCGTTGTAACGGCACGGGAGGATTGTCGAATGAACGTAAGACGCATGTTTGCAGCTGTGGGCGCGCTCGCTCTCGCGGTGACGCTGGCACCACCAGCCGCCAACGCGGATCCGAAGTGGGGATATGAGCGTGGACGCGACCGGGGTGACGAACGTCGAGACTGGGGGGATGACCATCGCGGCTACGGCCGCGGAGAGGACCATCGCGGCGACGACCATCGCCGTTTCCGGGGCGACGATCGGCGCTGGTCGCACGATGAGTGGCGCGATCACCCGGGCTATCGGCCGGGCTATTATGCTCCGCCGCCCGTCTACTACGCGCCTCAGCCGCGGTATTTCGCCCCGCCAGGCATCAACCTGTTCCAGCCTTTCCGTTGACCGGACCAAGGAGCGCACCCATGCGAACCATCGTAATCGCGGCCATGCTCGGCATCCTCGCCGCGCCGGCCTTCGCCCAGACCACCGCACCTGCGCCATCGGCCGGGGCTGCGGCCATCGGCGCCACGCCGGGCGGCGCGCCGGCAGGCCCCGATGGCAAGCTTGCCATGGCACGGGTCGAGCAGCACATCTCCGAACTGCACAAGCGACTGGGAATCACCCCTGCGCAGGAGCCGGGATGGACCAAATTCGCAACCGTGATGCGTGACAACGCGCAGCGCATGGAGACCAGCTACACCGATCGCGCGACCCGGTTCACCACCTTGACGGCCGTCGACGACATGAAAAGCTACGCGGCCATCTCGCGCGCCCATGCCGACAACATCGACCGCCTGGTCCCTGCCTTCGAGTCCGTCTACGCCTCCATGACGCCGGAGCAGCGGCTGGCGGCGGACAAGACGTTCCAGAATTTCCAGCATGGTCCGGGCATGAAAGGCGGGCGTCGCCGGCCCTGACGGATCGCAGTCGGCGGGGCCGCGTGGGCGCCGGGTCATTGTCGGGCCTGACCCGTACCCGGAGTGGTTGCGGACGCGTGGATGGCCGCCTTGCGGTCCAGCGCCCCCAGCCCTATACCGCGCGCTTCCGCCGCCGGTCGGTATCGGCGGCACCGCGAACCCAAGGACGACCCCCATGAAGCCCGGCATCCACCCCGAGTACCACGAAGTCAACATCATCATGACCGACGGGACGGCCTATAAGACCCGGAGCTGCATGGGCAAGGCCGGCGACACGCTGCGCCTGGACATCGATCCGAAAAGCCACCCGGCCTGGACCGGGGTGCAGCGCATCATGGACACCGGCGGCCAGGTCGCCAAGTTCAACCGGCGCTTTGCCGGCATCGGCGCCCGCAAGTAGGCCTTCTCAACCACGGCGCCACCGGCGCCGTGGTCACCGCCGATGCGCCGCGCCGGTCCTGCGCGCCAGGGTTTCGATGCCCAGCACCAGCAGGCCCGCCACCAGCCCCCAGAATGCTCCGCCCAGCCCCAGCAGCGTCATGCCCGACGCCGTGACCCCGAAGGTCGTCACGGCAGCGAAGCGCTGCTTCTCCACCGCCACGCACGCGGTCAGCGCGTTCATCAGCGGCCCCAGCAGGGCCGTACCGGCCACTGCCGTCACCAGCAGCGGCGGCAACCCGGCCAGCATCGTCGCGAACCCCGCCCCGAACAGCGCCAGCACCAGGTAGGCCGCGCCGTAGACGGGGCCGGTGCGCCAGCGCTGCGCCGGGTCCGGATGCGCGTCCGGCCCGACGCACAGCGCCGCCGACACCGAGGACAGGTTCATCGCATACCCGCCGAACGGCGCGAGCAGCACCGTCAGCCCCCCGGTGATCAGCAGCGTGCTGCGCACCGGCGGCACGTAGCCGAACACCCTCAGCACCGCCGCACCCGGCACCTGCTGCGTCGCCATCGTGACGATGAACAGCGGCAGCCCAAGCCCCAGCAGCAGGCCGGGATTGAGGGCCGGCGAGGTCCAAACCGGCACTGCCAGACCGAACTGCAACGGCGGCAGCGGATGCCCCAACGCCGCCGCCAGCGGCAACCCGGCGGCGATCACGATCAGCGGCGCCGACGCCACGTGCACCCGCCGCATCGCCAGGAACGCCAGCAGCAGCGGCAGCACCAGCCAAGGCTCCGTCTGCGCCGCCTGGAACAGGGCCAGCACGAAGCGCAGCAGCAGCCCGGCCAGCATCGCCGCGCCCAACGCGGCCGGCAGCCGCGCCACCGCCGCCCCCAGCGCCGGCACCAGCCCGGACAGCATCATCAACACGCCCGACAACACGAAAGCGGGCACCGCATCGGCCATCGTCGTGCCATGCGGCATCGCGGCGATCAGCACGGCGCCCGCCAAGGACCAAGCGGTGACGACCGGCATCCGATGCATCACGCTCAGCACGATGCTGCTGATGCCGACGCCCAGGCACAGCGCGCCCACCCACGACGACGCGCCGGCTTGGTCCATGCCCAGGTTCTGCGCGGCGGCGACCACGATCGCCATCGTGCCGCCATACCCCGCGACGACGGCCACGATCGCGGCGGCGAAGACCGAAAAGCGCATCCTGGCCGGCCGCCTTGCCTATGTCGCTCCCAGTTCCGTCCCCGCCAGATGCTCGCAGAGTTTTGCCGCCGCCGTATGGTCCTGCCCCGGCCCCAGCGACGCCTGCGCCGCCGCCCACATCTCCCGCACCAGCGCGCTCAACGGCGCCGGGGTGTTCGTCTCCCGTGCCACGCCCATGGCGATGCCCAGGTCCTTCACCATCAAATCCAGCCCGAACCCGGCGTCGAACGTCCGGCTCAGCACGAACTGCTTGAACTTCCTCTGGCTGCTGTTGCTCATCCCCGACGATGCGTTGATCACGTCCACCATCAGCGCCGGGTCGAGCCCGAAGCGCTGCCCGATCAGCAGCGCCTCGATCCCCAGCAGGAAGCTGCCGGCGCTGGCCAGGTTGTTCAGCGCCTTCATCGCATGCGCGCTGCCGACATCGCCGGTCCGCATGATGCTGGCGCCCATGCT
>JAYUCA010000507.1:0-2876 GCA_043740535.1 Rhodospirillales bacterium
TTCATCGCCTTCGCCGGCCGCGCCTATGCCGAAAGCGTGAACGACGGCGACATGGCGGCGGCCGACCGCGCCTGGGCGCTGCTGGTCCCCGGCTGCCGAACCCGATACGGGCTGTCGCTGGACGCCATCACCGCGCTGCCCCCGGCCGTCGCCACCTGCGGCCTGGAAGAGATGGCGCGGCTCGTGCCGCTCAATCTCAGCGGGTTGCTGTATGCACGGGCGATCCGCCGCCTGGCCGCCGGCACGCCGCGCGCGGCGCTGGAGGCGCAGTTCCTGCTATCCGCGGAAGCCGCCGCCATGATGCGCCGCGCCCTGGGCGAGCTGGCGATGGAGGATGGCCAGACCGAGGACATCGGCTGGACATCGCAGGCCGAGGCGGTGCTGTGCGCCGCCGAGGCCGGAACCCCGAACCTCGCGGCACGGCTGGCCGCCCTGCCCCCGGCGCCGAACGGCGGCGATGCGCGCAAGCGGTCGATCGCCCGGCGCGCGATGACGAATCTGGTCAATGGCGGCCAATACGCCCAGGCCCGCGCCCTGGTCCATGACCTGCAGCTCGATGCCGACGCCTATGCGCAGCCAGGCGCCCCGCTGTCGGAACCGGATCGGGATGCGCTGTTCTGCCTGGCGATCCTGGATGTGGAGCTGGGGCCGGATGGCAAGGCCGCTGGCAACCCGGCCGTGGCGCGCGGCCGGCTGAAGCGCGTCCGCGCGGCCAGCGAGGCCGGCGGGGGCCTGTGGTGGGCAGCCCTGCGGGGCGAGGCGCAGGCGTTGGCCCTGCTGGACGACAAGGACGAACTGGCGGCGCTGGCGGACCGGGTGTGGACGGAGCACCGCTCCAACGACGTGGCGCAGTGGGCGTTGATCACCCTGTCGAACGCCGGGCGTTACGACGCGGCGCGCGGCATCGTGGCCGCATCCGGGCTGGATACCGCCCCCTTCACCCAGCCGGCGATCAACCGGGCCATGACGGAACAGGAGCGCGACACGATTTTCGGCCTGGCGATGCTGGACGTGCAGCGGGGCCGGATGGGCCGCCCGGTCGGCGCGCCCGCCATGGCCAGGGGCCGCTTCGCCCGCGTGCGCCAGGCCTGCCCGGCCGGGTCCGGCCTGTGGTTTTCGGCATTGCGCGGGGAATTGCAGGCGCTGGATATGCTGGATGCGCTGGACGAGGCGGCGAAGCTGACCGCCGACGTGGAGCAGGCCTACCCCGAGGTGACGCTGCCGCCGGACATCCTCGCCCGGCTCGGGAAGGGCTGAGCCCATGGCGCGCGGGCCCATCGTCCACCTGCTCCACCGGGGCTACAGCCTGCTGCGGTACTCCGTGCTGCCGGCTGTGGGCCACGAGATCATGCGCCACCGCAGCCCGCACCAGCTTGTCAGCCGCTGGCCCGAGGGGGAGATCCCGCTGGGCCCGAAGGTCTGCGTGTTCGTGCACTGGGACGGCGCCGGCGAGGTGCGGGAGCACGTGCTGCACCAGGTCCGCAGCCTGGCTGCGGCCGGCATGTCGGTGATGTTCGTCACGAACTCCGGGTTCCTGCAGCCCAACTCGCTCGAGGCGCTGAAGCTGGTCTGCGCCGGGGTGCTGATCCGCCGCAACGTCGGCTACGATTTCGGGGCCTGGCGGGAGGGGTTCGAGCAGCTTGGTCTGCCGCGCGCCAACACCACGCTGGTGGCGATGGCCAACGACAGCGTCTACGGCCCGATCCGTTCGTTGCACGAGCTGTTCGCCGCGGTCGATTTCGACGCCGCCGACGTGTGGGGCTGCACCGATAGCTGGCAGTCCCGCTACCACGTGCAGTCCTACATGATGATGTTCAGCCCGCGCGTGGTCGCCAGCGAGACGTGGCGCGGTTTTTGGGCCGGGGTGCGGCCGACCTGGGCGAAGATGTGGCTGATCCGGCTGTATGAGATAGGACTGACGCAGCGGCTGCTGAAGGCCGGCTTTTCCTGCCGCACCGTGTGGCCCTACAAGTCGCTGATCCAGGACGTCGATCTGTCGCTGCTGGCGCACCGCAAGGAGGGCGACGACGGTCCGAACATGGCCGATCCGATCATCCAGGCCCGGCGTCAGCATGTGCTCCGGTTGCGTGAGGCAGTGGCAGGCCGCACGCCGCTGAACCCGACCAGCGACCTGTGGCGCCAGTTGCTGCTCGCCCGCTACCCGTTCATCAAGCGGGAGTTGCTGCGAGACAACCCGACGCACGTGCCGGACGTGGTCGAATGGCGCGACGTGGTCGCCGAACTGTCGCAGGTCAGCCTGGGCCCGATCGAGCGGGACTTGCAGCGGACGCTGAAGAACCGGGCGCCGTGATTAAAGACCACCACCCCCCGACGTCATCGCCGGGTCAAGAAAGGCCCGGGGATGACGTGGGCAGGGTCGCCCGGGGATGACGTTCTCAGCCGGGCCGATCAGACCTTCTCGACCTGGCTGTATTCCAGTTCCACCGGGGTCGAGCGGCCGAAGATCGACACGCTGACCTTCAGGCGGCCCTTCTCCTCGTCCACTTCCTCGACCGTGCCGTTGAAGCTGGTGAACGGCCCGTCGGCCACGCGCACCTGCTCGCCGACCTCGAACAGCACCGCAGGACGGGAGCGCTCGACGCCCTCGGCGCTCTGCTTGATGATCCGGTCGGCCTCGGCGTCGGTGATGGGCGATGGCCGGGTCTTGGTGCCGAGGAAGCCGGTGACTTTCGGCGTATCCTTGATCAAATGCCAGGTCTGGTCGGTCAGCTCCATCTTCACCAGGACATAGCCCGGGAAGAACTTGCGCTCGGCGTCGATCTTGCGGCCGCGGCGGACTTCGGTGACCTTTTCGGTCGGCACCAGTACCTGCTCGAACAGTTCCTCAAGCCCGCGCTGCTTGGACTGCTCGCGGA
>JAYUCA010000508.1:0-2038 GCA_043740535.1 Rhodospirillales bacterium
GCGAGAAGCGGGCGATCTCGGCCGCCATGCGCGTCATGTCGCTGGTGGCCTGGATGTCGCCGCCGTTCTCGAACACCAGGTGGTATTGCGGGTCGAGCCGGATCAGCTCGACCTCGTCGTCCAGGTTGCGGCCGCAGGCGGCGAAGATGTCCGACAGCACCCGGGGATACAGGAAGAACGTCGGCCCCATGTCGAACCGGAACGTGCCCTGCGGCGACTGGCCGACGATCGTGCTGGATCGGCCCCCGATGCGGTCGCGCGATTCGTGCACGGTGACATCGACGCCGGCCCGGGCGAGCAGCATGGCCGCGGCAAGCCCGCCGGGGCCCGCGCCGATGATGGAGACTCGCTTGTTCATGCTGGCAAACCGATGGGCGTATGCTGTGAGACAGGCGGCATGGGCAACTCTAACCTCTCTGGTCCCTGAAACAAAACAGCTCCGGTCGTCTTGGAGACACGCCGGCCCGGTCGGTGTCAACCGCCCCGCCAATGCGAAACTGTCAACCATCGAGCCTTGACGCTAGATTTGGGGCCATGAACGATCTTGTCATCCCAGGCGTCGAGCCTGCCCCGTGCGTAGCGCTGAAAACAGCCCGCGTTGCCGGGGCCGAATGGGCGGCGGCCGGTGTTCAGGCGCGGCTGCGCGTGATCCGGCGGGCGCGCCGCCTGATGGCCGGGCGTGCGACGGCGCTGGCCCTGACCGTCCGGCGGCCCGTGGCGGACACGCTGGTGGCCGAGGTGCTGCCACTGCTGGAGGCGGCCCGGTTCCTGGAACGGCGGGCTGCTGGCCTGCTGGCGCCGCGTCGCCTGCGGGGCGGCCGGCCCATCTGGCTGCTCGGCGTCGCCGCCGAGATCAGGCGCGATCCGCTGGGCGCCGTGCTGATCCTGGGCCCCGGCAACTACCCGCTGTTCCTGCCGGGCGCGCAGGCGCTGCAGGCCCTGGCGGCGGGCAACGCGGTATGCCTGAAACCGGCGCCGGAGGGTGTTGCGGCGGCCCTGGCCTTCGCGGCGGCGCTGGCCGGCGCCGGGCTGCCACCGGGCGTGCTGCAGGTGCTGGACGCAGGCGCCGGCCCGGCCGCCGTGGCGGCGGGCTTCGATCGCATCGTGCTGACCGGCTCGGCCGAGACCGGCATGCGCGTGCTGGCGGCCGCGGCGCCGCATCTGACCCCGGCCACCATGGAACTGTCGGGCTCGGACGCGGCGTTCGTGCTGCCGGGCGCCGACCTGGACCTCGTGGCGCGCTGCCTGGCGTACGGGTTGCGGCTGAACGGCGGCGCGACCTGCATCGCACCCCGCCGGGTGTTCGTGCCGCGGGCGCAGGCCAACGACCTGGAGCGAAGATTGGCAGCCCTGCTGCCAGGCATCCCGGATGCGGCGCTGCCGGCCGCCATGGCGGGGCGGCTTGCGGGCCTGCTGACCCAGGCCGCCGCGATGGGCGGCCGCGTGCTGCACGGCGGCCGTGGCCGGCCCGCCGTGCTGGCCGATGCCCGGCCGGAGATGACCCTGCTGCAGCAGGACGTGTTCGCGCCCTGGCTGGCGCTGGTCCCGGTGGCGGACATGGACGCGGCGCTGCGCGACGACGCGCAATGCCCCTTCGCCCTGGGCGGCAGCGTGTTCGGCCCCGTCGACCAGGCCCGCGCGCTGGCCGCCCGGTTGCGCGTGGGCTCGGTCTGCATCAACGACCTGATCGTGCCCACCGCCGACCCACGCCTGCCGTTCGGCGGCAGCGGCCGCAGCGGCTTCGGCCGCACGCGCGGCGCCGAAGGCCTGCTGGAAATGACCCGCACCAAGACCGTCAGCCTGCGCCGCGGCCGTTTCCGCCCGCACCTCGATGCCCCGGCGCACGCTCACGCCGCCCAGTTCGACGCGATGGCCCGCCTGCTGCACGGCGGCTGGCGCGGCTGGGCCGCGGCGCTGCGGGCGCTTGCAGACGCCGCCACCCACGTCATCCCCGGGCCTCCTTGACCCGCGGATCTCGTGGCCGTGACCGTAAGTGCTCCAGCGGGGACGAGATCCCCGGGTCAAGAAAGGCCCGGGG
>JAYUCA010000509.1:0-4043 GCA_043740535.1 Rhodospirillales bacterium
GCGCAGACGACGCTGGCGATGAATGGGTCGATCGACGGGGCGGCGCAGTTCACGATGGGACCGAATGCGGAAATCCCGGCACGGAGCAGCGTCGCGGAGGCGACGTCGCTGACCGACCTCGCGCAGCGGTTGCTGGGGCGCACGCCCGAGGGCGGGTTCGGCGCGTTCCAGGCGTCCGACCCGCGCAACCTGCTGCTGCCGCTGGCGCTGTCGGCCACCTGGCATAGCCCGATGGCGGTCAACGCGCAGGGCCGGGAGGTGTTTTTGCGGGTGCCGCAGGGCCCGGACCTCTATCCGCCGGAGCAGCAGCGCGCCAAGCTGTTGCCGGCCGGGGGCCGCACGACGCCGACGCTGGCCGACGTGACGGACGAAGCCTGGCAGACGCGGATCGCGCTGCCGCCCGGGCTTGCGGTGCTGCGGCTGCCACCGGACGTGGACCTTGAAACGTCCGTCGGGCGTTACACGGCGCAGTATCGGCAGGACCAGGGCGGCATCGTGGTGACGCGGAACCTGGTGATCGGGCAACAGGTGGTGGCGCCCGAAGCCTATCCGGAGCTGGAACGGCTGCTGTATGCGCCCATGGTGGACGCCCGGGCAGTGATCGCGCTGACGCCCGTCACGGATTGAGCACAGCGATCGTAGGGTGGGTCCTGCAACCCACCGTCTGGGCTTGCCGGGCTTGGCCATGATGGGTTGTAGGACCAATCCTACGGGTTGAGGTTTTTGCTCGTCGACGGGGGCGGCCTGCGGAAGGTGATGGGCTTCTTGTGCGGGGGGCGGGCCATGTCCTGCAGCAGCCTGGCGGCCGCGAGACGGCCAGACAGCGTGGCCATGGGGATGCCGGGGCCGGGATGGACGCTGCCGCCGGCGAGATACAGGCCCGGCAGGCGGGCAGCCGCGCCGGCGCGGCTGAAGCTGCCGCCGGGACCATGGTTGGCGCGGCCATAAAGCGCGCCGCCCGTGGCGGGGAACAGGGCGTGGAAGTCGGCAGGCGTGGTCACCACGGCGGTGGCGGCACGGTCTTCGACGACCAGTCCGCAGGATTCCATCAAGGCGAAGGTGCGGGCTTCGAGGTTCTGGAACACGGCCGGCGCCATGGGCGGGCCGTCGCCGTCGGCGGGGGCGTTGATCAGCGCCAGCAGGCGCTCGGGCTTGCCGTCCTGGTCGTCATCGGCTTCACCCCGGTCTTGCGCGCAGACGTAGACGGTGGGCGAGGCCGGGGGGTGACGGAAGCGGAAGATGGCGCGGAATTCCTCGGCGTAGTCCTCGGCGAAGAAGACGTTGTGGTGGGCCAGCGGGAAGCCGCTGGTCTTCGCGTGCAGGCACCAGGTGATGGCCGACAGCGACCGCTCCGGGCGGGGGGTGGCGGGGACCGGGCTTTGCACGGCCGGCAGGGCGGAGACGTCGCCGTTGAACACGACGGCGTCGGCGTCCAGGCGTTCGCCGGTCGAAAGCTCCACCCCGGCGGCGCGGCCGTTGCGCACGACGACCTGCCGCATCTCTGCGCCGAAGCGAAAGACGGCCCCCTGGCGTTCGGCGAGCGACTGGATGGCGCGGGCGACGGCGTGGATGCCGCCGCGGACCTGCCACACGCCCTCCTGCTCGACATGGGCGATCAGCATCAGCGTGGCAGGCGCCTGGAACGGCGATGCGCCGACATAGGTGGCGTAGCGGGCGAAAAGCTGGCGGAGGCGCGGGTCCTTGAAATGCTCGCCCAGCGCGCTCCAGAGGGTGCGGAGCGGGACGGTGCGCATCAGGTCCGGCAGGTTGCGGGCGCCGACGCGCTGCGCCAGTTCAAGCATGGAGGGGCGCTCGGAGGCGATGAAGGGCGTTTCGAGGGTGCGGTAGATGGCGGCGCTGCGCTCGACGAACGCCTGGTAGGCGCGGGCCTCGCGGGGGCCGGCGAAGGCGCCGATGGCGTCGGCGGAGCGGGCCCTGTCGGCAAACAAATCGAGCCGGCCGCCGGCGCGCCAGGCGTGGCGGGCGAGGATGGTGGCGGGGACGAGGTCGAGGTGCTCGGAAAGGGTCTGGCCGGCGTCGTGGAACAGGGATTCGAAGATCCAGCGCATGGTGAAGACGGTGGGGCCGGCGTCGATCCGCGCGCCGCCGGCAGTGACCTGGCGCATCTTGCCGCCAGGGGTGGCGGCGCGGTCGATGACGAGGACTTCGGCGCCGCGGCGGGCCAGGTCTGCGGCGGCGGCCAGGCCGCCGATGCCGGCGCCGACGACGATGATTCTGGTCATGGCCTTACGTGGCGCGGTGCGGTGACGCGGCGGGCGAAGAGGCGGATGACGCTTCGCTTTTCCGCCCTACGAATTTGGCCGCCTGACGTTCGACGCGGAGGCGGTGGTGGATCAGGATGACCAGGCCGGTGACCAGCGGGATGGCCCACATGATGGGGTGCAAGGCGAGCTCCGGGAAGACGCGCACGGAGCCGAAGGCCATGAAGGCGGTGTAGACGCTGATGCCGGCGCCGATCAGGGACTTGATGTGCTCCTTCAGCCAATCGACCGGCCCCGGGCTGCGGTCGTATAGAAACATCAGGTTGGTGACGCCCGTGGCGACGCCGACGACGGCGATGGCCAACATCAGCGGCTGGCCGATCAGGTAGCCCTGCCAGGCGCAGTTCAGCGCAGCGGCGATGACGGCATATTGCAGGCCGACGTTGAGCGGCGTGCGGTTCGCCCGCGTGTCGCGCCCGTTGCGGACGGCCAGCCAGCCGTACCACGCCAGGTCGATGGTCAGCAGGCCGACATGCAGCATCATCCAGCCGAAGATGCCGCGGATGAAGGGCGCGTCGAACTGGCCTGCCAGATGCGGGTGGGTGCCGATCGGCGCGTTCAGGGTCAGCAAGCTCATGGTCACGGCGAGGCCGCCGGTGGCCAGCAGCGCGATGGTGGCGATGCGGCCCCATTTGCGGTGCGCGGCCCCCCCCTTGCGGCCGATCACGGGCACCCAGAACGCCAGCGCGCCGATGGTCCCGGTGGTCAGGTGCGCGGCGATCAGCGCGCGGAATAGGTGCAGCTCCACGCGCCGACCATGGCACCTCGGGTTTCCGCGTGTAAAGTTGCGGCAGGATGGATGGGAAGCAAGAGGGGCGGTTCGTGCCGCCGCGGCCGGACACGCTGCCACCGGTGGTGGCGCTGATCCGTGCGGCGTTCCGCGGCGACGGGGACCTGCTGAGCCTGCTGCCGACCGCGGCGTACCGCGTGCCGGTGGGGCGGCTGGGCTATTCGCGGCGGCAGATCCTGATCGTGAACCGCCCGGACCAGGTGCGCCGCGTGCTGTCGGACCCGGAAGGCATCTTTCCCAAAAGCGACCTGATGGTGCAGGCGCTGGCGCCGCTGATCGGCGATTCCATCTTCGTCTCCAGCGGCGCCACCTGGCAGCGCCAGCGCCGCATGATCGACCCGGCCTTCACCATGATGCGCGTCAACCGCGCCTTCCCGGACATGGAGGCTGGCGCTGAGGCCTGCGAGGCGACGCTGGATGCGCGGGCGGCGGACGGCGCGCCGTTCTCGCTGGACCTCGCGATGAGCCACCTGACGGCGGACATCATCTGCCGGACGGTGTTTTCCACCGGGCTGCAGACCCAGGCGGCGCACGACGTGTTCGACGCGTTCACGGTGTTCGAGCGCAGCGTGGCGCAGGTAGAAATCCGCCGGCTGATCATGGACCGCGCCTGGACGGCGGCGCCGCAGCGGGGCTTCGTGCTCGAGGCCTGCGCGACCATCCGGCGGCATCTGGGTGCGCTGCTCGATACGCATCTGGCGGCGGGGGCGGCGTTCGATGACATCGCCTCCGCGGTGATCGCGGCGCGGGACGAGGGGGAGCAGGCGGCGTTCTCGCGCGATGAGCTGATCGACCAGCTCGGCGTGTTGTTCCTGGCGGGGCATGAGACGAGCGCCTCGGCGCTGACCTGGGTGTTCTTTCTGCTGGCGACGCAGCCCCGGTGGGTGGCGCGGGTGCGGGCGGAGGTGGCGGCGGTGGCCGGGGACGGGCCGATCACCTTCGAGCATACGAAGCGGCTGGTGACGGTGCGG